>JAFGHN010000238.1 GCA_016930115.1 Spirochaetales bacterium
AAACACGGCAGGATGAGGAGGACACTTTGGCAGTAGTAACAATGAAGAATCTACTGGAGTCTGGCGTGCATTTTGGGCATCAGACTCGACGCTGGGATCCCCGTATGAAAAAGTACATTTTCGCCGAAAGGAACGGGATCCACATTATCGACCTTCAGAAAACGATTGCGGCCATCAAAGAAGCCTACGACAAGGTGCGGCAAACGGTTCTGGCAGGAAAAGGCATTCTGTTCATAGGCACAAAAAAACAGGCCCAGCAAGCGGTGGAGCAGGAAGCCCAGCGATGCGGCATGTACTACGTGAGCAACCGTTGGCTCGGTGGGATGCTTACAAACTTCACGACCATTAAACAGTCGATATTGCGCTTGAAAAAAATCGAAAAAATGGAAGTTGACGGCTCCTTTGAGGGTCTGACGAAGAAAGAGGTCGCCAGGCTGAAGAAAGAGCGCGCCAAGCTGGAAAAAAACCTCGGCGGTATCAAAGACATGCGGGAGCTGCCGGGGGCGGTATTCATTATTGACACCAGGAAGGAAGCTATCGCCGTCGCCGAGGCGAAACGCAGCAATATCCCTATCATCGCGATTGTGGACACAAATAGTGACCCGACGGATATCGACTACCCGATTCCGGGAAATGACGATGCTATCCGCGCCATCACTCTGTTCACGCAGATAATTGCTAATGCTGTTATCGAGGCGGACAATGAGATTGGTCTCGAAGTAATTGAAACGTTGCAGGATGAAGACGAGGTCGCCGAACCGGCAGGGGCCGAAGAGAAAAGCGGGGGCTTCACCGAAAGAGAAGAAATCGAAAAGGTTCCGGTTGCCGCTACCATCGGCAGTGAAGGCCAAGAGGAAGAGGATACTTCGTTTACCGACCAGGACTATTCTGATTACACGCCCGAAGATAACAGCGCGACGGAGAGCGATCAAGTCGAAGAAACCGAGCCTGTCCAAGCACTGGTCGACGAAGATAAACTCTACGAAGAATAAGGAGAATCAAGTTGGATGTAAAAGCCTCAGATGTAAAAGCGCTCCGGGAAAAGACCGGGGCGGGCATGCTCGACTGCAAAAATGCTCTTGTGGAGACCAAGGGAGATTTCGCCGCGGCCGAAAAGAAGCTGAAAGAGCTCGGCCTTGCGGCAGCCGCGAAACGGATCGGTAAGGCCGCAAACGAAGGGCGGATTTTTTCAAAGATAACCGACAGTTGTGCGTCGCTTGTCGAGCTCTCATGCGAAACCGACTTTGTAGCACGGAACCAGGAATTCATCGACCTGGGAAACCGGATCGTATCGAAAGTTGCCGGGTCGTGCATGACGGAGGCAACCGGCGAGGTTTTGTCTCTG
Organism: Spirochaetales bacterium; assembly: GCA_016930115.1. Lineage (GTDB taxonomy): Bacteria > Spirochaetota > Spirochaetia > ARS1246 > ARS1246 > JAFGHN01. The sequence continues at coordinate 1,346 of JAFGHN010000238.1, forward strand.
GTGGACGATCTGAAAAGCAAGATCAAAGAGAACATGGGTTTGAAGCGGCTCGTTTCGCTTCCCGTGGGAGAAAATGAAATTGCGATGGATTATATCCATGGCGAAGGCTCTATCGGCGTCATCATCAAGGCACGAGTCAACAATAGTGACATGCTGAAAAACGAAAAGCTCAGAGAGTTCATATTCGATTGCGCTCTCCATATCGCGGCGTTCTCCCCGCTTTACCTCAACGACGAAGATGTTGATGAAAGCTACCTGAAAGAACAGGAAGAAATCTTCACCAAGCAGGCGGCAAGTCTCGGCAAACCCGCAAACATCGTCGCCGGGATCGTAAAAGGTAAAGTGAAGAAGCACCTGTCGGAAGTTGTCATGCTGGAACAGGGATTTGTGAAAGAAGAGAAGAAAAGCGTCTCGCAAAAACTGAGTGAAGTCTGCAAAAGCGTGGGCGGTTCGATAAAGCTTGTAGATTACCTGTATTTCAAAGTCGGTCAGGATAACTGATTTGCGCTGCCGGCGGCAGAATTGCCGGCCGGCAGCGCATACGGAGAGATAAGGAGAGTGTATGGTAAAAAGCCAGGCAGATGAAAAAATGGCGAAGAGCGTAGCGGCGCTTCAGGATGAGTTCAATACGATAAGAACAGGAAGGGCGTCTGCCTCGCTGTTCGACAAAATCCGGGTGGCGTATTACGGCCAAAAAACCCCTCTTAATCAGGTAGCTACAATCTCGACACCCGAAGCGCGTTTGGTTGTCATACAACCATGGGACAAATCGCTCCTCGGTGAGATCGAAAAGGCGATACAGATGTCCGAGCTTTCGGTAAACCCGAATAATGACGGAAAAGTCATCCGGATCAGCATTCCACCGCTCACGGAGGAAAGAAGGAAAGAGTATGTGAAGGTGGCGAAGAACATGGCCGAGCAGAGCCGGGTGGCGGTCCGGAATATCAGACGTGAAGCAAATGATGATTTAAAAAAGCAGCAGAAATCGGGTGACATCAGTGAAGATGACGAGAAGCGCATGGCCGATGAGATACAGAAACTCACCGACAGCTATATCGAGAAAATAAACGTTATGCTGGAAGCTAAAGAGAAAGAAATTCTTGAAGTATGACGGGCCGCTCCCCGTCCATGTAGGTATAATCATGGACGGCAATGGACGATGGGCACAAAGTCGTAATGCCCCGAGGACCGCCGGCCACCGCGAAGGCTTAAACGCTGCCAAGGCGGTGGTTCGCGCGGCGTCGGAAATCGGTCTTAAGTTCTTGACACTTTACGTTTTCTCGACGGAGAACTGGAGACGGGCGGAGGAAGAAGTCCGTTTTCTCATGCGTTTGATCGCCCAGTTTCTCAAGAAGGAATATGATTTCTATCGGGAAAACAGAATCAGAGTGACTCACTCCGGTGATATCGCGAGACTTCCCCGTTTTGTACAGAAGGAGATCCGTGACGCTGTGCGTGACACGGCGGAGTACGGTGGGACGGTGATTAATCTGGCAATCAATTACGGAGGCCGTGACGAAATAGTGAGAGCGGCGAAGCGGTGGCTCGAGTCCGGTGGGGGCGAGTTGGATCAGGATTCCATGAGAAACTACCTCGACCATCCGGAGATACCGGACCCCGACCTCATTATCAGGACAGGCGGGGAAAGACGGCTGAGCAACTTTCTCATCTGGGAGAGTGCTTACTCTGAGTATTACTTCACCGAAAAATTGTGGCCCGACTTTGGCGCCGAAGATCTGATCGATGCCATCAAGGATTATGGACACAGAAAAAGAAAGTATGGTGGTACAGATTGAAAAAATCACACCAAAGATTGTTGACGTTTTTCATTGGTGTCCCGTTTATCGTTTGCGTGGTGATCTTCCTGCCTTTTCAGCATCACCTCGCCATCAATATCATCATTATCGCGGCCACCGTGATCGGCGCTGCGGAGACGGCTTCTTTTTTTAAGAACCAGGGTTTTCCTGTTGATCTTGCACTGCCTGTTCTCTGTGGAGCGCTTTTCCCGATAGCCGCGTATCTGGAGATCGCCGGAATCATCGGAACGGAAATCTCCCGTCTCGCGCTTCCTCTCGTGTTGTGGGTTCTCCTTTTTTCGGGATTGTTCAGGCAGTCCCGTGAAGGAATACGAACGGCGCTCGGCCGGACTGCTTCCAATTTCGTTGTAGCGCTCTATCCGGGGGTCCTCACGGCATTTCTCGTGAGAATCGCCGGCCTTCCACGCGCGGAGCTCGCTTTTTTGATCTTTGTCGTCGCCGTGTTTCTCAACGACAGCATGGCATACGTTTTTGGCATTCTCTTCGGCGCCAACAATCGGGGAATCTTTCCGGCCAGTGACAAGAAGAGCGTTGCCGGCCTCGTCGGCGGCCTGGTGTTCTCAATAGGCAGCGCCGTTGTTTTTTTTCTTTTTGTCCCGGACTTTTTCAACTCAAATTTCGCATTGGCCGCGATCACCGGCGCCGCTGTGGGTGTCTCGTCGGTTGCGGGTGATTTGGTTGAATCGATATTGAAACGTTCTGCAGGTTTGAAGGACTCGGGCCGAATAATACCTGGCCGCGGCGGTATACTCGATTCGATAGACTCAGTAGCGTTTGCCGCTCCTGTTTTTTTCCTGCTTATCCGGTATTTTACGTAACGCATGGAAAAGATAAAAATGAGCAATCTTGTGCTGCTTGGATGTACCGGCTCTATCGGCCGGAGCACCCTGAGCGTCGTGCGTGCCCACGCGGACCGTTTCAAGATAACCGCCGCATCGGCCCACCGCAATGAATCGGAACTCCTGCGGACCGCGGATCAGTTCGGCATTGAAACGCTTGCGTTGAGCGGCGCCGCGCCGGAGGACCCGCGAATAGCCTTCAGTGGTGAATCGGGATTACTCGACATGATCCGGGAAAGCGACGCCGATACAGTCGTGAACGGCATCGCCGGCGCTGCGGGTCTCATGCCGTCGGTCGCCGCGCTCGAATCGGGCAAACATCTTGCGCTCGCCAACAAAGAAACGCTGGTAATCGCCGGCGGCCTGATTAAAAAGCTCGCCGAAGAACACGGAAAGAAGATACTACCGGTTGATTCCGAGCACGCCGCGCTTTTCTCGCTCCTCGGGCGCTCCGATGCGGACAGCGTCGAATCGCTCATACTCACCGCCAGCGGCGGAGCTTTCAGAGAGCTTCCTTTGGAACGGCTGCGTGACGTTACCTGGCGTGATGCTCTTGCCCACCCCACCTGGAACATGGGAAGGAAAATCACCATCGATTCCGCGTCGATGGCGAACAAAGGACTCGAGATCATTGAAGCGTGTGAGCTGTTTGGTGTTCCGGAGAGCAAGATAGAGGTCGTGATTCACCCGCAGAGCTGTATCCATGGCATGATCAGGACCTCTGATGGAAGCGTATATGCACAGATGAGTCTTCCGGACATGCGTATCCCGATTCAAAACGCCCTTTCCTATCCTGCGATCATTGAGTATCCTTTCGATAGGATAGATTTCGGAAATCTGAACCTGAACTTGTCGAAGCCCGACGGCGAGCGGTACCCCTGCCTGGCGCTTGCAAGAGCGGCGGCAAGGAAGGGTGGTGTGTACCCGTTGGTATTCAACGCCGCGAATGAAGTCGCCGTAGAGGCTTTTATTCGCGGAGAAATACATTTCACCGATATACCTTCCGTTATCGGTTCCTGTCTTGAAGAAGAATGGGAATGCTTGTTAGGTTCCCTCGAGCAGATACAGGAGTACGATCAAAAGGCCCGCGAGACGGCGTCGGCGAGCATCCGGGAAATGAAGAATTGACATGGTTTTTTTGAACATTTTACTCGGCCTGCTCGGTCTGGGTCTTGTCATCATTATCCATGAGCTTGGCCATTTCACAGCAGCGAAGATCTTTGGCATCCAGGTTGAAGCCTTTTCCGTAGGTTGGGGGAAAGTGCTATTCAGAAGAACCTACCACGGTACCGAATACCGGCTCTCCCTTTTCCCGGTTGGTGGATACTGCAAGATGAAGGGAGAAGAATTCATCAGACAGGGTCAGAACCCGCAGACCGAAATACAATCCCCACAACCCGGTTCTCTTTTCCACGCCCAACCATGGAAGCGCATGATTACCTATTTTGCGGGACCCTTTGCGAATTTTCTCTTCTCAATCCTGGTGCTTTCGATCATCTGGTTTGTCGGCTACTCGGTCTATACACTCGAAAACCGGATAATCCTGCAGTCTGAAACCATCATGGCGACGATGGATGAGTATCCGGCCGACATCGCCGGACTGGAGACCGGGGACCGGATCGTCGAAATAGACGGCCATCCGGTGGACTCCTTCAGGGACATCGAGCAGTACATCACGCCCGCCGCGGGTGAGAAACTCGCCATCGTGGTGGAAAGGGAACAGCGTCTCATCGAGCTCAGCGTCACTCCCAGACTGGATCCTGAAACGGGAGCAGGCTTCATCGGCGTAGCGGCATGGGTCGATCCGGTGATTGCCGAGGTTGCCGCCGGCTCACCGGCAATGCAGGCCGGTATTTTGCCGGGAGCAAGAATCACGAGGGTCAACGGTGCCCCAATCGACTATTCACTCGATCTGTATGAACAACTCCAGAACAAACCCGCCGAAATTGTGCTGGCCATTGCACAAGAGGGTACAACGCAGACCGTGGTGTTGCCGGTCACCTATACGGTGGAAGGTAACGTCGACCTGGGACTTTCATTCGCCGGTGTCACGCTTCTCGAGAGAGAGCGTAATCCCTTTGCCGCCGTAACAAAGGGCGTTCAGGAGACATTCTCCACTCTGTCGCTTTCCGTGAAGAGTATCGCGCTGCTGTTCAAGGGTGTTAATCTCCGCACCGCCGTATCGGGTCCGATCAGGATCACTTATCTGGTTGGCGAGGTAGCTTCCCGCGGATTCGATCAGGGGATAGGCAGGGGCCTTCTCGTTGTATTCCGCTTCCTGAGCATGTTGAGCGTAGCGCTTTGCTTCATGAATCTTTTGCCGATACCGGCCCTTGACGGAGGTTTCATTCTTGTATCGCTTGCCGAGATTATCCTGCGAAAACCGATCCGCCCGAAGTTCTTCTACAGATACCAGATTATCGGTTTCGCGATCCTGTTCGCGATTCTGATACTCACACTGTTTAACGATGTATTCTTTCTCGCGGGACAATAGGAGACAGTCACAGCGCGATGGGCACGATTACTTGCGTATGCGAAAAATCATTTGAGGCCGATATCCCGGAAGCGGTCGAGCTCTCCGGGAGCACGGATGTCTATCAGCGGCTTCTTGACGGTACGTTCCTGGCTTTCACCTGCCCGCACTGCGGCCATGAGATCAGGCTGGATGCACCGCTGCGTGTCACCGATGCGCTGAAGGGCATGGACATTTTCGTGGTACCGGACCACGACCGGAACAGATATCTGCTCGGCCTGTCGGATTACACGTCCGGCGGACGGATCGTGATCGGCTACGCCGAACTCCTTGAGAAATTGCGTATATACGCGGAAAATCTTGATGACAGCGCCGTTGAGCTCATCAAATACTACCTTCTCGTCAAAGCCGGCGCCGGCGTTACTCCCGCAATTTATTTCCACGGCATTGAAAACGATACGCTGATTTTTGATATTGTTGGCCTGCGGAACGATGAAGTCGGCAGGATCAAGATCGGAAGGGATATATACGAAAAAGCCGTGAACGAGCTCCCCGATAAACGACAGGAAGAACCTTACAGCACTATCTTGCAGCCGCCCTATGTATCGATCTGCAAAGTCGAAATAGAGGAGAGCTAAGGTGAAGAGTACTTTAAGTTTTCTTGCACTGCTCTTTCTTGCCGCTCACGCATATACTCTTGACAGCGAACGGATAGTAATCCAGAGCGGCCATTCCGGACCTGTCACCAGGCTTGCGGTGACTGAAGACGGCAAGTCCCTCGTATCGATCAGCAAGGACGGGACACTGAGAGTCTGGGAAACGAGCTCCCGCGGACTCGTATACCGGGTTCAAATCAGCTCGCTTCCTCTTGTCGAACTTGCGCTTCATCCAACGGCGCCGAGGGCCGCGGTTATCGAGAGCGACGGCATCAATACCTACAGACTCAGCGTGTGGGATTGGGGCGAAAACAGACGGATTTTTTCGAGAAATCTCGAAGTGCTTCCGCTCTACCTTTCTTTTTCTGCTGCCGGCTCCTTTCTCGCCTACTCCGTGGCTGACTGGCAAAGCGTGACAATTCTCGATTCGAATACCGGGAGCCGGCCTCCGTACCTCGAAAATGGTTTCGGTATCGTTTCGGCTTTCAGAATCTCGACGTCAGAGCGGCGAATCCTGGTTTACCTCGCTTCCGGAAGTATCCAGTACCGGGATCTACGAAGCGGTGCTCTTGTCCAGGAGTACGAAACACTGCCCTATTTGGAGCAGTTGAGCTTTGTATCGAATAACAGGTACATGATCGGCATTTGGGAAGATACACTGATTGCGGTTGACCTGCTCTCAGGCAGTGACGTTGCCTCAATCAGATTGACGAACCTCGAGAGCTATTCCATCGACGAAGAATCAGGTGCTCTTTATGCTCTTATCGGTCCACAGTCCGAAGGAGATTCGCGGGGCATTCAGGCGGTGACATTCAACGGAAGCAGCTTCCGTACTCGAGCCGGCAGATATGTGCTGCCGGACGGTTTTTCTTCAAATCACACGGAAAATGGCACTACCATGTACACAGGGACTGAGTTTGGGGAAATATACTACCAACCCGGTTTTTCAAGTACTCCGCGGCTCTTCTCCCAAAACAGGCTCCTGCCGGTTTCCGACTTTGACGCGTCGGAAAGCCTCATGATCGCTTCACCTTCCACGATCATGACGCTCTACGCCGACTATCTTTTCCAGCCCGGGGGAATGTCCTCCGACAAAGTAATTACCTACACGCAGAGAAACCCGCTCCTGGCGCCCGTGTCTGTTCATCACGTCGCGGGCACGACGTATGCCCTTCAGGCCACGGGCGATCCGCAGGGTCGTTACCAGCTTTTCAACCCGGTGGAAGGTCCGATCGGATCGGTCGAAAACTCTTATCAAGCGCCAATCGTATCATTCGAGACAGAAGATGAATGGATACTGACGGTTGATGCGACGGGGAAAATCCAGCTCTACGACCTCTACACCAATTCGTTCGTATTTGAAATGCGGGTTCAAGGAACAAAAACCGCAATTTTTGCAGATGGTACGCGCATCGTCACGGCCGGGCGGCCTTCGCAAACGTTGGGGGCGTCAAAGCTCCTTATCGACACCTCAACCGGTGAAACCGTCCCACTCTCCGATTCGAGCATCGAAACCTTTCTCCTCGCCTATGACCCGCTGCGCCAGGTGTTGTATTCGCTGAGCATCGAGGGTACTTCAACAAAACCGAAAACCGTCCTCACCGGTTACTCCGGTTCGACATTCGAGCGAGAAGAAGTCCTCTACTCCGCACCGGAAAGGGTTACAGACGCGAGTATGTCTTTGAACAAAGGAACCCTGGTCCTCACCACGGCCGGCGTGAACCGGGTTCTTTACACCGGGCAGGACAGGGTCATGCCGGTCGATGGCAACGACAATATCCCGGCAAAAGTAGAAATCATCGATAACTGGATAATCAGCCTCAACCGTGACGGTTCGCTTTCGGTATGGGAAAGGGCGACGGGCAAACTCGCGCTGAATTTTTACATCTTTGAGAACATGAATTGGGTTGCGGTTACGCGTGACGGTAGGGTGATTTCCTCGAGCCATCTGACCGATTCATACATAAAAACCTATCGGTGAGAGGCTTCTTACCGACAACCCATGCTGCCGGCGGGGTGGAGTCTGCCCACTGCCCGCAGGGCGGCGCCGCCCTCCTAACGACGGACGGGCTACATCTCCCGGGAAAGCGATTCGAATTTGGTATATTGCGGTAAAAAGGCCAGCCTGATTATCCCAACGGGGCCGTTGCGCTGTTTCGCCACATTGACCTCGGTGACGATGTCATTTCTCGACTCATCCTGATCCATTCCTACCCGCTCCCTGTGGAGGAAGATCACTACATCGGCGTCCTGCTCGATTGATCCCGATTCCCGCAAATCGGCCAGGGTCGGCTGTTTCCCTTCCGTTTCCCTCCGGACTTGAGAGAGCGCGACCACCGGTATATCGAGCTCCCGTGCGAGAGCCTTCAAAGATCGGGAAATTTCCGCTATCTGCTCATGGCGGGGGATATTTCCCTCACGCTCGGGGGTGATGAGAGTGAGGTAGTCGATGAATATTATTTTGGCGCCATACTGCGTAATCATTCTCCTCGCCTGGGCCCGCACGTCGAGCAGTTTCATGTTGGGCGTATCTTCGATGTACAGAGGAGCTTCGTAAATACGGGCGGCGGCGTCCGTAAGGCTGTGGAAATCTGCGGGAGTCAAGAGGGCAGTCCTGATCTTGTTGCTTTCTATCCTCGCCTCCGAAGCAACTATCCGCTGCATAAGCGCCATATCCGACATTTCCAGCGTGAAGAAACCTACCGGGATCTTGAATCTGATCGCCATATTGGAGGCGATGGTGCACGCAAAGGCGGTTTTTCCTACCGATGGCCGGGCACCGATTACGATAAACTCGGCGTTCTGGAAGCCGCTGGTCATGTTGTCCAGGTCCTGAAAACCGGTGGGAATTCCGGTGTAATTGTCCTTTGCGTGGTACCGCTTTTCTATTGCTTCAATGGTGCGCGCCACTACTTCGCCGGCGGTCTTGAAGCTTCCTGTCTGTTGCCTGTCGGTAATCTCGAAAATATCCTTCTCCGCTTCTTCTATGATCGTCCTGCTTTCCAGGGAGTCATCATAAGCGTTTGCAATAATTCCGTGAGAAATTTTTATCAGAGAGCGGCGAACACTGCAGCCCTGCACAATCCTCGCGTAGTACTCAACATTGGCGCTCGTGGGTACCTCAGAGGTGAGAGCGGAAACGTACGACATGCCGCCGCAGTTTTCGAGCTCGTTCCTGCCGCGTAGTTCGTTGGTCAAGGTTATTATATCGATTACCTCTCCCTTCTGGAAAAGATCGATTATTGCCTGAAATATCTTATTGTGGGCCGTCCTGTAAAAATCCGCAGGTCTCAGGTAACGCAGTACCGTAGACAGCGCTTCCGAATCAATCAACAACGCGCCGAGCGTAGCCTTTTCCGCCTCGTCGTTATGGGGAGGAACTCTGTCCTTGAGAGACGATGTGTCCATTCAGCCTACGCTATAAGGCCCGCTCCGCTCATGTTTCTTCTGCACCGTCGCCGGTTTCGGCGGGTGCCTCGGCTTCAGGTTCGGCAGCCGCGGTGGCTTCAGGTTCGACGGTCGCCTCAGCATCCGCTTCGGCACGCTTGCGAGCGGCCCCCTTTTCCTTCGAATGTGTCTGTTCTTGCGCCTGAGCCTCCGCAGCAGCCGTCGCAGCAGCAGCAGCTTTTTTCCCGCCAACCGGATAAACGATGACCTTGATGCCGGCAACTTCATCACCGTAGAGCCGCAATCTTACGCGGTACTCCCCAACCATCTTGATACTTGACTCAGGAACGTCTATCTTCTTGCGTTCAATAGTGATGCCTTCGGAAGCAAGTTTCTCGGCAATGGTAGCCGAATTGACGGAACCGAAGAGTCTCCCGGTGTCCCCCGCGGGCACCTCGATTTCCAGCACTTTGGATTCGATTTTCTCTCTGAAGCTCTTGGCTTCTTCGCGTTTTTCCTGCTTCCTTTTCTCAATGACTTCCTTTCTCTGCTCAAAGTACGCGACGTTCTGTTTTGAATAACCTAA
>JAFGHN010000239.1 GCA_016930115.1 Spirochaetales bacterium
GAAGAGCCTCCGGCTACACCGCCGAAATCGACCTTGTCATCCGGTTCTATGAGCTCTCCGTTTACCTTGACGCGTATTTCCGGCGTTCCCACCAGGTCTATGAGGGGGTTCGTACAGCTTATGATACCGACGAAAAGCAGGATGAATACTGATGCAAATGTCGCGTACGCTATGCCCATCCCCCGTCGCATGCTATTCCTCCTCGTCCCACAGCACCTTGTTCTTCATCCCGCTCACTTCCGCCGCCCGGGATGCTTCGTCACCCCTCAGGTCGAGATAGGCGAACTGGACCGCGAGGGATTCATCAATTTTCTGGAGTTGGGCGTACACCTGCCTCACCATACCGTAATTTTCAAGCTCATGATGAACCTTGGCTACGGAAAGCAGGACTTTCGGATTATCAGGCGCCAGAACAAGCGCGCGCTCGTAGTATCCCTTGGCATCAGTCATCCGTTCCCGGAGAAAGCTTATGTTACCAAGATTGATGAGCGCCGGGAGATACTCCTCATATTCAAGAGCCTTGGACAGCTGCGGGACAGCCTTTTCAAAAAGACCGTATTTGGCGTACAGCACGCCGAGCTTGTTGGCGTACTTGGCAGGATCATTCGCTTTGCTCATAGCTTCCTGCAATTGCGCGACCTGCGGGTAAATTTCGCGGTCGATAAACCTGTTGATCTGGGCATCGAGCGCGGCGGCGACAGCTTCGCGGGCGGGCATGCTCATAGCCGGGCGTTCTCCCGGGAGCCCGACCGGTTTATAGGTATCCCAGGCTTCGTGTACTGAGAAGAAGCCGGCCTGGTCTCTGCCGCTGTGCTCACGCCATTGTTTGGCGCCCTCCTGCCATGCTTCGAGAAAGTTGCTCCCGAGTGCGGTGATCTCGACAGGTATCCAGGATGTGTTTTCTCTGAAGATGAACTCATCGGCCTTGAGGAAGCTTTTTCGCACCTCATCAGGCTCAATACCGATGGAAAAGGCAACGAAGATGTGGCCCGGAACCGTTATGAACGCAGTCTCGATACCGACCGATTCGAGCAATGCGTTGAAGAGAATCGAGAGGTCGTCGCAATCTCCCGCCCGGTACTCGAGGGTTTCCCGTGGGAACTGCAGGTAATCCACCTGGAGCTGGTTTTCCGAAAGATTGGCGTAGGGCGTACTCGGATCGATTACGTAGGTGAGTCCGTAGAGCCTGAGCGACTCGTGAAGCCCCATCGCCATCACGAGAGGAGCCGGCACCGCATAGCCACCGGCGGCGTTCACCACCCCGGCGGTATTCTTCGCAAAGAGAAGCACCTGTGGATCTTTTGCCGTAATAAATGCCGCCGCCTTGCTGTCGTCATCCCAGGTAAGGGCGTTTCGATGCTCCATCTCGAGACTATGGGCAACCGTGTCCTTGTAGCGGACGCCTTCAAGCGAATACTCCAGCGAGATTTCAGCCGCTACTTTCGTCCCTTCCGTAATCGAAAGGATACTGTCATTGAAGAGCGCAAACAGATCTATCGCTTTTTCACTTCCGGCATCCACTACACCAAACGACGCGCACACCTTTGGCGCGGCCATGAACTGCTTCACGTTGAATGAAATCCTGACATCCCGTATCGGTTTGTCCTGAGGATTCACGACCGTCGCTGACCCTATCGAATGATCGTCGTAGTATGAATAGAAGACAGGAAAGACCTGGCCGAACTTCAGGTTCTTTACATCGAGAAAATTGCCTGCCGGCGAATCGCCGGTGAGCGGGGAAATTTGCGCGGATGATCTCTTCACCGCGGCAAGGTCGACCTGAGCACCGAGATGAAAACCAATTCCGTTGTACAGTTGCGGAAGGAGGCGGTAACTCACCTCCGCGCCCACGCTGAAACTCGGGCTGAAATGAAACGCGGCTCCTCCGCCTACCCGCACATAAGGTCCCCCGCCGTACATCGTTTCACCGCCGATCTTGAGGAAACTCAGGCCATATCCGCCAAGTCCGTATGCGCCAAGTGAAAACGCGGCACCAAGCGGGAGCGTTACCGCCGCGCCGGCGCTCCCGTCAAGGCTTGAGAACCCGGTTTCCGCGTTGTACGCATTTACGGCGTATCCGATCTCTCCGATGACCGAGAGAATAGTCAAACCGGGTATCGGGTACGCCGCCCGCAGCGCTGCGGAGCCGCCGGTTCCATATATCGATGAGAACCTTCCGACAGGAAGTTCTACACCCGGATTCAATGACAGAGCAAAGCCCGGTGCCTCCTGGGCGGGAAGCGATGCAATTATCAGAATGAAAAGGAATAGAAACTCACCAAAACGCAGACTTTTTTTCATAGAGCGTGCTCCATTTTTGTAGTTTCGCCGCATCGACGACAAAGCCGCCGGTCAATAGCGAGAAAGCACCAACCCGTACAAATATGCAATTTATATAATTAGAGTATCTCAGATGCGACTATTTATCAACAAACAAACCGGGAGGCCCGTGGGGAGCCTCCCGATAATCGAACCTTTATTTTCCAAGTATGAATTCGACCCGTCTGTTCTTCCAGCGGTTTTCGAGATCGCTGTGGGGCACCACCGGCCGTGTTCCGCCGAATCCCTCCACCGTAATACGATCGCGCCGTACCCCCCGTTCCACCAGAGCTTCCCGGATAGCTTCCGCCCGGCCGAGGGAGAGCGGCAGGAGCGCTTCCTTCTCTTCGACTGGACCTCTGACCGGATCGTCCCAGTAAATGCGGACCGCATGGCCTTCAACATGTATCTTGTAGGTCGGATATCTCTTCAAGATTTCCGCAAGCTTATCGAGGGTGGCGAGGTTTTCCCTGGCTTCCGCCTGCGGAACGTTAAGGTAATTGGTTGTATACGGCTCGAAGTATATGTTGGAAAGCACGATCCTGAGCTGGTCCCCTTCGCGGAAAATGAGGATATCGACAGGGAGCACGCCGTTTGTGGCCGAGATATTGCCCACCGCGTCCCAGGCCGAAAAAACCACCGTGTAATCCGATGCGGACTGTACCAGCTCGCCGGAACCGGAGCGTCCGTCCCATTTGATCGGATTCATCGAAGATCCCAGGCCCGAGAAACTTCTGAATGAATGCCCCTCCGGATCGTTTATCTGCACACGCCAGTCCTGAATGCCGGAAGCATCCTGCGCAACCAGCCTGATGTTCGCGACATCGGCGTTTCCGTCTCCGTCGGGTGAAAAGGGTTTTGGCGATAGTTCGAGAGTAAGTACCGGACCGATCGTATCAAGGACGAACGCAGCGCTTTTCGACTCGGCGATATCCCCCTTCCAATACTCCACCTTGAGCGAAGCGGTGTACGATCCGTTGGGAGCAACCTCGGTTTGGCCAAAGCCGTTCCAGACAATCGATGCCGGCAGGGTTTCTTCAGACCTTTCGTAGGATTTGACCGCTTGCCCGTCCCGATTGAGCATGGCAAGCGACCAGGACTTGATGCCCTCAGCGGGAGCAGCCGTCATATTCACAGTAATCGAATCGAAAAAGCCGTCGTTGTTCGGAGAAAAGGCCCGTCTCACCGCGGAGACCTGGACCTTTGCAGGACGCGTGTCCACGGTGATCCCGCTCAGAACAGACTCGAGAGAGTTGCCCGCCTCATCTGCGCTCGTCAATTTGTAGGTGTATCTCCCGTCAGGCACAACCTTGCCCGTCGCATCTTTCCCGTCCCAGGAGGTAGCGACCGCGCGCGTATCCCAGGAGTATTCGCGTACCGTTTTCCCTCCTTCATCGACTATCGTCCCCTTCCATCCGGTTTCGACGCTGGTGCTCTGGCGGATGAAGAGGGAATCGCGTCTGCCGTCGCCGTCGGGCGAAAAGAGCGGATAATCGACGTTTACCGCGGCAATGGGAATGGACGTATCGAGCGTAATCAGAGGCGACGCAGTTTCGGGCTCGGCGCCGCCTGAGTATCTGACTTTGAAAATGCCGCGATACCCTCCGTCAGGAAGCGGCTCACCGCTGTCGCTTAATCCGTCGAACACAACGGAAGTCGGAACTGAACCGGTGCCGATAAACACGCGCACGGGAACGCCGGTTTCATCTACCACCGTAACCTTCCATTCCTCGAGGTTTTTGTCGGTCACCACTGAAGGATTGAAATTCACGGTGTCCTGCTTTCCGTCACCGTTAGGCGAGAACGCATTGGCGCTTCTGCCAAGACGTATATTTTTCGATGATGTATCCACCTCTATCCCCGCGAGGGAGAACTCACCGCGGTTTCCGGCCTTGTCGGTCGACCCTACCACGTAGTCGTAGGTCCCATCGGAAACGGTACGCCCGTCGGCACCCATTCCGTCCCAGACAAAGTCCTCCGCCCTGCCTTCCCAACTGAAGGACCGTATGCCCGCAGTTCCGCCGAAAATTTCCCCGGTCCATTGGTCTTCGTCGGTGGATGAGCGCTGGTTTATGGTGATTGTGTCCAGCCGGCCGTCCCCGTCGGGAGAAAATACCCCGTAAGAGGTGGAAAGCTCCAGCCACGGTTCGGTATTGTCGACAATAACGGCGACAGGCCCGTAGGACGCTTCAACGCCCTTCAAGTCCCACGCCCGCATTGAGCATTGGTATTCGCCGTCTTCTACAAAGCTGTTTTCAAAGTTCTTTCCGTCCCAGATGATAACCGTGGGCGTCTCTATGCCGGTTCGTTTCGCAAAAAGCCCGCGCAGTCCCTTCGGCTTTGGAGGGGCTTCTTTGCTCAAGGAATAAACTACGGTCCCCTCCAAGTCGGCCACGGTAATCTCGAAACCACCAAGGGGCGCCTTCCTGATCATCGTCAAATCGACGGGCGCCTCGAAAACATCCTGAACGCCGTCCGCTATCTTCGGTGATATATAGACGGCCTCAGGCACTTGTGCGGTAATAGTGATCTCGTTTGGCGTGGTTGCGCATCCGGATAACAGCGCATACGCGAACAGAACGCAAAAGGTTAATATCGTGTTCATTTTCGACCCTCCAGTTCCAAGAACTGTAAATTTGACATCGCCACGTACAAATAACCACTGTTGCTCCAGCGTCTGTGTGTTGAGGCCGACTTCGAAAGGCAGGCAGGTGGGCTTATTGACGTGCCCTACATATTCTCCACTTGAAGCTTCTTCACTTCGATAAGAACAAGGCCGGTATCACGTATGCGGGTCAATACTTTAAAAAGGTGTGCCTGGTCTATCACATTACCGCTGATCCGCGTTCTGCCGTTTGGAAGCCTGCTTATCTTGAATCCTTCAAAAGCGCTTTCCCAGTAGTCTGAAATATGACCTTTTACACTGAACTCATACTGATCCATAGTAATTCATGGTAAATATGCGCAGCGCAAGGCGGAAAGAGACCTATAATTAGTATGGTTTTGAGGTTAGGTTCAGTTCGAAATAAGCTGCAACTCTCTGGCGCGGTTGATCGCGGATGTGCGGTTTTTCACGTCAAGCTTGCTGAAAATGTTGTTTACATGCCATTTTACCGTTCCAAGGCTGATGAAAAGCGCGTCCGCTATCTCCTGGTTCGACATTCCTCCCGCCATGAGAGAGAGAACTTCGCATTCGCGTTTGCTTATCGCTTCCAATGGGGTCTGCGTCGTACTGGTGTTATATCTCGCGACGCTCTCAAAGCTTTTCAGGACCGATCCTGCAAAACTGTGAGGCAGAGGCTCGATACTACGAACTATCTCCTCAACGGTAGCGCCCTCATCAAGAAACGGGCGCCTGTAATCTTCCACCTCGGCTAATTCCAGTGCCCTGCGCATAGCGGCTTGCGCCTGAGATTTGTCGCCGGTCTTATACCTGGCAAGCGACAAAAAGATGTTGATGATAATCAGACTGCCCAGGGCCCCGTTTTGACGGGCCGGAGGTTCCAGCTTCATCAACAGCGATTCCGTATCCGCCGGCCGGTTGAGAGCGAGCAGAAGACGGAGTTTTACAAGGGCGTAATAATTCGTCAAACTCACGCCCGTCGAGAGAATATCGGGTTTGTCGATCTTCACCAGGCTCGCAGCTTTGACAGTATCGTTTTTTTTCAGCGCTATATCTGCAGAAACCACTTCCCGCAATGACAGATATCCGCCCTTCGGCACCGGCGAGCCGGCGGCCGCCGCCTTTTCATAGTCCTTTGCAGCAAGGTGTATCAGCGCTCGGATGTACGAGCCGTCATCAACGGTGTAGTCGCCGATCAGCCGGCTATCGAAATTATCGTGGGCTTCGCTCAGCAGTGATATTGCGGCGGCAATATCATTCGATAGATAGCGGCAGAATGCCGCCGGAATACGGAGCAATCCGGCGAACACGGCGCCCTGGCCGCCGTCCTCGAGGAGTTTATCTACCGTCCGGTTACAGAGCTTTTCGGCATGAGAGCGCTCGCCCAGTTCTATCAGGCAATATGCCTGGAGGTGGGCGGCACATGCAACGTAAAAAGCATTCCCGTACTCCTGAGCAAGCCGGCCTGATGCTTCCGCCGATCTGAATGCGCTCTTGGGATCCCCCGATTTCAGGCAGATTTTGCCGTGGAGAAAATACGCATGAAGCAGAAAGAACGTCTCCACTCCCTTTTTCACGCCGATACACTCGCTTAGATCCTTCAAATTGACCGCTTCCCCAAGAGCATGCCGCAGCCATGTTCCAAGAATGATCAAATCAGTCCTTCGTGCCGACCCGTTTTTTTTCTCGCACCTCTGCAGTAAATCAAACGCACTTTCGGCGTGATTCTGAAAATAGAGCGCCCATCCTTTGTACGCTGCCAGTTTCATATCGTCGAGCAGCACTTCCTCAGGAAGAAGATTGAGCCAATGGAGGAGGTTTTCATAACGCCCGCCTTCGAGCAACGTGACCGCCGCTTCCGAAATGACCTTTCTCAAGATCTTCTTGTCGGCGATCTGTTCCGCGTGCCGCATCGCCTCATAGTACATCTTCCTGTCCGCATACCACGCAGCCGCTTTCTGGTGCTGCTCCGCCGTTCCGGCCCGGTTGAACCGTATACGCAGAAACCCGGCAAACAGCGGGTGGTACCTGTACCACCCCTCTTCGCCTTCTATCGGTGTGATAAACAGGTTTTTTCGGACCAGTGTCGCGATAATTTCCGCACTGTCTGAACGGCCGGTGACCGCGTTGCAGAGATCGGCGCGCAC
>JAFGHN010000240.1 GCA_016930115.1 Spirochaetales bacterium
CTTTGGAAAAGCTTGAGGCCGCCGGGTATCTCGATGACAGGAGATACGCGGAGGCCTGGGTACAAAACCGCTTGAAACGCCGGCCGGAGGGGTATCCGCGTCTGGTCGCCGGGTTGAAACAGCGCGGCGTGAAGCGTGAGATCATCACATCGGTTCTCAGCGAAATCCTGACGGAAGAAGAATCCGAAAGGTCCCTCGCGCGAGCCGCCGAGAAGATTCTGAGGACCGGGACCGGAGATGAGCTGTCGGTACTGAGGAAATTGACGGCGAGAGGATTCCCCTATCGCCAGGCGAAAGCTCATCTCCAAAAACTCCAATCACACGACTGATTCTGATTGACGCGCCTGCCTTGAGGTTATACAATTACAGCCTCGGGTGAGAAATCTCGTAAGGGAAAAAGTTTGAGACAGGCGAAGAAAGTCCGCATATTTTCGGCTCTTGAAGTGGCAAATATCTGCGGCGTGGTCAATCAAACCGCTATCAACTGGATAAAGAACGGTCATCTCAGAGCCTTCACCACTCCCGGCGGCCAGTACAGGGTATACGCGGAAGACCTTCACGAGTTCCTGTCGGACCGGGGGATGCGGATTCCCGATGAGATTCAAGAAATCACCGCTACCGGCGCGAAAAGCCTTCTTATCGTCGATGACGAGAAAACCCTGAACGACATGCTTTTCGAGCTTTTTTCGCAGACACTCGAAGAATATGATATCTATCAGGCTCTCGATGGTTTTGAAGCCGGTAAGCTCATTTCGCAGAAGAAACCGACGGTAATTATACTCGATATGAGCCTGCCAGGTATTGACGGCCACGAACTCATAAAACGTATCAAAGGAGATTCGAATCTTCCGGCGCCAAAGATCGTTGCGATGAGCGGTGTGGGCCAGGAAATCGAGGCGGGGAAACGGATTCTCGATGAGGGTGCGGATATTTTTCTGGAAAAACCGGTGAGCAACAAAAAGATGGTCGAGGCCGTGAAAACCCTTCTTGAGAAAGGATCCTCTCGTGGAAAATGAAAAAACTGTTCTCGTGGTGGAGGACGAAGACGCTTTGCGGCTTGCCCTGCGTGATTACCTGACCAGGCAAGGCTACTGCGTACATGTAGCTTCCGACGGCGCCGGGGCCATCGAACAGCTTCTTGATCATGAGATCGATGTAATAGTTAGTGACTATCGCATGAATATCCTGGGCGGGCACTACTGGGTGCGGTTTCTCGAGCGGTATTGCGCGGACAAGAAAGTCATTCTTACCAGCGCATACCTTGATTCCGAGGTTGACCATCCGTTTCCCGTCATCACAAAACCCTTCGAGTTCCCGTTCCTTGCCGAGACCATCAAGTCGATGCTCGATGAGTGAGGCCGGGTTATCCGCCTACCATGTTGTGGTTCACGGCCGCGTTCAAGGAGTGGGGTTTCGGTACAGCGCCGCCAGGAAGGCGCTGCAGCTTGGTTTGACAGGTTGGGTCCGTAATTGCAGCGACGGTACCGTAGAGACGCACTTCGAAGGTGATGCATCGCAGGCGGAGGATTTTCTTTCCTGGCTTCGCCGCGGCCCTACCGGGTCGCGGGTGCTTCGCGTTGACGAAAAAAAGACTTCTCCCAAAGGTTTCTACAGGTCTTTTTCAATCGAGTATTGAGGAAATCAGCCTAAGCTTGTCCGTCCCAGGCCGTCAGCTCAGTTACCTGGAGATCGAATAGAACGTGTCGATTCCGGGATACGAAGCGGTCCCTTCCAGAGTGTCCTCTATTCGCATGAGCTGGTTATACTTGGCAAGCCTGTCTGATCTTGACATCGACCCAGTCTTGATCTGACCTGTCTCCAGGGCAACCACCAGATCCGCTATAAAGTCATCGCTGGTCTCGCCGCTCCGGTGGGAGACGACCGCGGTGTACCCGGCCTTCTTGGCCATTTCAACCGCCTCGTAGGTCTCGGTGATTGTGCCGATCTGGTTTACCTTTATGAGGATGGAATTCGCGATTCCCTCTTTTATCCCTCGTTTGAGCCGGGTGGTGTTGGTCACAAACACGTCGTCCCCGACGAGCTGTACGCGGTCTCCCACTTTTTGGGTAAGTATTTTCCACCCTTCCCAATCGTCCTCGGCCATGCCGTCTTCAAGCGATATGATGGGGAACTTCTTTGTCCAATCGGCCCAGTAGGACGCCATCTCTTCGCTCGAGAGCTCCCTGCCGTCGGATTTCTTAAAAACGTACTTCCCTTTGTCTGCATCGTAGAACTCCGATGCCGCGGGGTCCAGGGCGATGAACACGTTCTCGCCGGGTTTGTATCCGGCCTTCTCGATGCTCTGCAGGATGACCTCGCAGGCCTCTTCGTTACTCTTGAGGTTTGGCGCGAACCCGCCCTCGTCACCCACTGAAGTGCTGTAGCCCTTGTTCTTGAGCGTCGCCTTCAAGGTATGGAAAATTTCCGCCATCATTCTCACGGCTTCGCGGATAGATTCGGCGCCGACGGGCATGACCATGAACTCCTGAAAATCCACCGAGTTATCCGCATGGGCGCCGCCGTTCAGGATATTGGCCATGGGAACCGGCAGCATCGACGCGTGATAAGAGCCGAGGTATTTGAACAGAGGAAGACCCAGGAAATCGGCGGCCGCTCTGGCGGTGGCCATCGAGACCCCCAGTATGGCGTTGGCGCCGAGCTTCCTCTTGTTGTCGGTACCGTCAAGCTCGATCATTGTCCTGTCGATGTCGACCTGGTCGAGCGCGTCAAGACCGACAAGCTCAGCGGCGATAGTGTTGTTGACGTTCTCAACCGCCTTCAAAACGCCCTTCCCCAAAAAGCGTTTTTTGTCGCCGTCCCGCAGCTCAACGGCTTCATGCTCGCCGGTGGAAGCTCCGGAAGGAACGGCAGCACGGCCAAGTGAGCCGTCCTCGAGCACAACGTCCACCTCCACGGTGGGATTTCCTCTCGAATCGAGTATCTCTCTTGCATCGATATATTCTATTAAGCTCATGTTCTTCTCCTAAAAACCACCAGTCTCTGGTCACACTATTGTCGGTAATCCAAAGCGGTGTCAAGCAGTTGCGGTTGACCCGATAACCGGGGAATATCTACAATAATCCGTAACGCAACAGGATATTCTTCAGCGGTTTTTTGCAGGCTCAAAGAGTGTGGTTTGATGAGATATTCCAGCCTTTTTGGAAAGACATTTCGGGAAATTCCTCACGGTTTGAAGGCGAAGAGCCAGATTCTGCTCGTTCAAGGCGGGTACGTCAGGTTCCTGGGCCAGGGTCTCTACTCGCTGTTGCCTCTCGGGTTGCTTGTTATCAGACGGTTGGAAAAAATGATCAGAAACGAGATGGAAGCGCTTGGCGGACAGGAGGTGCAGGTTCCTCTCGTGAATCCCTACGATATCTGGAAACGCGGCGGCCGGGAGAGGTTTCTTGGCGACGATCTTGCCAAATTCAGCGATCGATTGGGCCGCTATCTCGTTCTCTCGCCCAGCCACGAGGAGGCGATGGTTGAGCTTGTCCGCGCCGGTCTGAGGTCCTACCGCGATCTCCCAATTTTCTTGTATCAATTCCAGACAAAGTTCCGGGATGAGAAAAAGACAAGATCCGGTCTGATCCGTGCGCGGGAGTTCGTGATGAAGGATGCTTATTCTTTTCACCGGACATATTATGAGCTTAACAATTTCTTCCCTCAGGTTTTCGCCGCCTACCAGCGTATTTTTGACCGCTGCGGTGTGGAGTATGTCACCGCCGAGGGAAGCGTCGGTTTCATGGGCGGGGAAAAGGCGTACGAGTTCTTGATGCCGGCCCAGATCGGCGAGAACATCGTTGTTATGTGCGACAACTGTGGTTACAAGGCAAATGCGGAGATTGCAAAGGCGATAAAGGTGATGTACCCGGAGGAACCGCTCGACGTCGAGCCCGTGGAGACCGATGGATGCATCACCATGGATTTGCTCGCGCGGAAACTGAAATTGCCACGACGGCGTTTGGCGAAAGCGGTGGTGTACAAGACCGCGATGCGGTACGTCATGGCGATTGTCAGGTCGGATTATGAGATAAGCGAAGAGAAGCTCGCGCTCGCCCTCGGCGAGCCGATACTCGGTTTGGCGTCCGACGAGGCACTGTGTGAGCTGGACCTGATAAAGGGCCATCTCTCCCCCATCGGGCGGAATCATATCTACCGCGTTGCCGACGACTCGGTAACCGGGTCAAACAATCTTGTCTACGGCGCAAACGTAGAAAAGAGACACCTGTTGAATGTGAACTACGGAAGAGACTTCGAGGCCGATCTGGTTGCCGATATCGCCAGGGCGGGTAACGGCCTGCGGTGCCTCCAATGCCACCACAAGCTCACGGAACTGCGGGCAATCGAGCTGGGGAATATTTTCAAGCTGAATGATTTCTACACAAAACCAATGGATCTCCAGTTCCGGGACGAAAGGGGAAACATGGTTTTTCCACAGATGGGCTCCTACGGCATCGGTCTGGGGCGGCTCATGAGCGCGGTTGTTGAAGCCAACCATGACGAAAGGGGGATCGCCTGGCCGCCGCACCTTGCTCCGTTCCCCGTTTTTCTGATGGGGATCGGCAAATCCCCGTCCGTCAGGAAGGCCGTTGAAGACCTTTACGCAAAGATCCAGACGGTTGCTCTCCTTGACGACAGACGTGAGTCCCCCGGAGTGAAGTTCAACGATTGTGAGCTTATCGGCATTCCTTTGCGGGTTGTCATATCGGCCCGGCTCCTCGAACAGGGAAAAGCCGAAATATACCGGCGGGACACCGGACAAAGCCGCGAGGTGGGCGTGGAAGAGGTGCCCGCAGTGGTAAGCCGTTTCATCGAAAGCGAGGGAATTAACACGCTTGAAGACGCATGACGATCCACTCAGATGCCTTGTCTGAAATCCGCAAAACGGTGGAGTGAGAACTTGCTCCGGATACCTGCGGTATTTCTTGCTTCTGCCGCGTTGCTTTGCGGCTGCGGCCTCCGGGATGGTGAAACAAAGCAGAACGTTCAACCGCGGTTCGAGAACGTTGCCGCCGTCAGCTATCAAGGGTTCGCAGCCGGGGAAAGGGGAGGCCGGTTCGTTTCAGCACTCGTGGGCGGCGGCCCGGAAACGTTCAACACCGCGCTGGCAAGCGACCCGGTTGGTCTTCATCTTGCGGCTCTTATGAACGCGTCGTTGGTACGGCGGAACCAGATGTCCCTTGAATGGGAACCCTGTCTCGCGCGGCGTTGGGTGATATCCGCTGACGGGAGACGGATCACCTTCCATTTGAGAGAGGGCTTGAAATGGTCCGATGGCGAGCCGATGGGGGCGGATGATTGGGAATTGGTGAGCCGCGTTGCATCCGCCCCGGGCGTCCGGGGTGACCTGGCGCACAGGCTCTCTGCAGGAGCTGAAACGGCCAGGTTCGTCGCAGTCGATGATCTCACCGTGCGGCTTGATCTCCCTGTTCCATACTCGGGTGCTTTTGAGATTGCCGCGGTGTTCCCGCTCCCCGCGCACGTGCTCGGTCCCGTGTTCGCCACCGGTGTCAAAGCATTCAACGACTACTGGAATGAAGAGTGCGACGTAACCTCGGTCTTGAGCAGCGGTCCCTTCGTTATTTCACGTTTTCATCCCGGCGATTCGCTGGTGATGGGGCCAAATCCGTATTACTCCCAGACCGATGCGGCGGGGGGAGCGCTCCCGTATCTCGATGAATATGTTATCCGGTTCGCGAAAGACTGCGATGAGGCGGCCGGTATGTTCTATTCCGGGACTGTTGATCATTTCCTGTTGCGGGGCGGTGAGATCGACGTTGCGGCGTCCATGAAAGAGAACCTGGATATCGAGCTGTACGACGCCGGGCCGGACACCGAAATACTTGTGATGGTGTTCAACCAGAATCCCGCCGCCGTCACCGCGGATTCGGAAATCGGCGGGCACGAGCTTGCCTGGTTTGGCGACCGGGGTTTCAGACGCGCGCTGTGTCATCTTCTGAACAGAGAGGTAATCATTGAGGAGACGGCATCGGGTTACGGGTACCCCGCGGTAACCTCTGTGCCGCAGTTCTCCCCCTACTACTGGAAAGGGGCGGATCGGGCCGCCCCCGGGTACGATCCCGAAAAGGCCGGCCGGCTCCTCAAGAAGTCAGGCTTTCTCGACCGCGACGGAAACGGAATACGTGAGGATAAAAGCGGAAAGGAAGTCAGCCTGATTCTCCGGACAAACGAGGACAACGGCATCAGAAGGAAGATCTGCGACCTGTTTGCCGCAGAGGCGCGAAAAGCGGGGATCGCCGTCAGATGCGTATTTGAACCGTTCAACGCACTGGTAACCAGGCTCGTTTCAAGTTACGATTGGGAGCTCGCGCTTATCGGCATTGAAGGCGATATCGATCCGGTGGATCAGGGAATGATCTTCCTCTCGAGTGGGAGCCTGCACCTGATAGAGCCTTCCCAGGAGTATGCCCGGCGTGACTGGGAGGTCCACCTTGACGCGGCGTGGACAGATGCGGCCGCCGCTTATGATGAACAGCTCAAGAAGAGGGCTTTCGAGAGAGTGCAGCGGATCTGTCTATACCAGGCGCCCTGGGTGAATACTTACGCCCCCGCCGTCGTGCACGCTTTCAGGCGCAAGTGGGAGAACGTTTTCCCCCGGTCCGCCTCCGGTCACGGGCTTTGCGCGATATTGCCCAGAATCTACGAGAGGAGAGAGCCATGATGACGCTGAGCGGCCGAAGTCGAATTATCAGGAAAAGCGAGGACCTTGTCTTATTGGTCCCGAGTCCGACACGCCGGATTATGTTTTTTCTCCTGTTTCTTCTGCTCGCCGCGACAATGGCGCTGGCGATAGATCCGCGTACCGATTTTTCAGGGCCGCGGCTGTTGAGGACGGCCGGATACAGCGCGGTGCTCCTGGTGCTCCTCGGCGCCGCCGGCTGGTCGAGTGTAACCAGCCTCGATCGCGGTGCGGGTAGTGTTGAGACAATGACCAGTGTGTTCGGTGTCACCGTGAAGAGACAACAGCTTTCCCGCATGGCAGACATAGAAGCCGTGGTGCTGCAGAAGGTCGTCCTGCTTGGGGAGGGATCTCCCCGCGGCGGACGCTCGGGTGTGTTCGGGACGCTGTTTGAGCCCCAGTCCGAGCTCTACAAGCTCTACATGGAAACCGAAAACGGCCGGCTTCGTCTGGATGAAGGAGGCGGCATCGATCAGCTGGAGAAAATCGGGAGTTATTTTGCGGAGTTTCTTGGCGTGGATTTTTCCCGGGAAGAGATCGAATAAAGCGGAGCCGGCAAGACTCCTACTGCACGGTGAATCTCGACGCGAGATACCCGTAGGTGTCGGCGCCGAAGCGAGGATTGAGCGGGTCGGTCACCTTCGCACCGCCGGCTACAAAGCAGTAGTCGTAGCTTCCGGGCGGAAATTGCCGGGCAACGGCATAGAGTCCCGGGGAGACCTCTTCCATTTCGATCATGAAGGGCTCCCAGTTTGTAAAATCACCGGTGAGAAAGACACGGGCGCCCTCAGCATAACGCATGATGAACTCGACGGTGCGGTCCGGCTTGATTATCGGGCTCTGCAGCACCATCTTTTGGGGAATTTCGAAGGTGAAGCGGGAGAGCAGGTTGCCCTTGTGATCGCGCACCTGGTCCGGGTTATGCGGGTCCGGCATCCACAACCCGTCCACCACTATCCGGTATTTGAGGTCAGTCAAGTTTTCCGGCGGATCGAGAAGAAAGACGAAAACATCGTGCTCGTTTCGTCTAAAGGAGTGTATTGACTGATAATCTTCGAAATCGAAGGCGATGCCGACGTAACGCGTGTAAGACCGCTGGCTGTAGGTAAACAGGATCGATCTGTGAAGGACAACCGGTGGGCCGGACCTGGCCCTG
The DNA here is from genome assembly GCA_016930115.1 of Spirochaetales bacterium. Lineage (GTDB taxonomy): Bacteria > Spirochaetota > Spirochaetia > ARS1246 > ARS1246 > JAFGHN01. Next base: position 7,857 of record JAFGHN010000240.1, read on the forward strand.
TTGGCCATTTCGATGCTGTGACGGAGCTCAATGTCGTCCAATCCAAAGAGTGCGGACGAGAAGAAAAGCAGAAGCATAATCGCTGCAGATGGCTTTCTTATTCGCATTGACTGGCGCCTTTGACTTCCCAAATCGGTATATCTTTCATATCGGACGCCAAGACCGAGTTCTTGATCCCGGATCAACACACTCTAAACGCCCCCCCGCTTCGTACCGACAATGAAGGATAGGGGCGTTCACCTCACGATGCCGCCGGCTGAACCGGAATCGTGTGGTTTATGAAAGCGCCGCTAAGGTGTATTATTCAGAGAAGTCGTACGGGAGAACCATGCCCAGTCTTCAGGACGTAGAGCAATTTAAATCAGATCTGAACGCCGTCGGGAATGAAGAAGAAATCCTTGCGGAACGGGGCCTCGCTATAGAGGATGTTTCTCCGCCGGAGGCGGGGCTTCCCGACGATTTGAGCCAGCTTCTCGAGCTCGACACACTTGAGACCAGAACTGAAGAGCCCCGGGAAGAAGAGGAAGTCGCCGCCATGCCCCCGGAGGCACCGGAGGAAGAAGCCGCCGCCGCCGCGTTTGATACCTCCGACCTGGACGTCGAGGGGCTCAGCGATGTGGAGATTACCGATGACGATTTCGCGTCCGGCGAACCCGCGGAAACCGGTGTCGAGGATTTCGATATCGATGGTATTTTCCCGGATCTTGAAGAAACGGGGTTGCCCGAGCCGGAAGAGCCGGAAGAGCCTGAGGCAGAGGAAGAGTTCGAAGGTATCTCCGAAGAGGAATATGCCGGGCTTACCGGCGGGATGGATGTATCCTCCGGCGCAGAGGAAGAGCCGGCTGATGATTTCAGCGATGTTGATTTCGAGCTGCCCGAAGATTTCGGAGAAGAACAGACCGATGAGGAAACGGCCGGCGAAGAGCCGCCGGAACCCGGCGAAGACCAGGCCGCCGATGCCTTTGAAGAGATGGATTTCGGCGATATAGATTTCGAGGAAGAAGCCGGTCTTGGCGAGGAAATGCCCGCCGCGGAAGAGGCCACCGGAGCGCCGGATGAGTATAGAGAAGAAGAACCTTCCGAGCCCTCCGGGGTAGACGCAGAAGAAACCGCTCCTGAAGAGTTTACCTTTGAGGATGAGGTTGATCAGTTCGAGCTTCCCGCCGAATCGGAAGACAAGGCCCCCGCTGCCGCAGAAGAGGACACCGCCGGCTTGGAAGAAGCCGGGGTAGGCAAGGAAGATTTCGATCTCGATGATTTCTCCCTCGGCGACTTGAGTGAACAGTTCGGCGTAACCGAGGAAGAGAGCAAAAAACCCCCCACGGAAGAAGAGCTCAATCCGGCGCTCGCGGTGAGTGACAAACTTCCCGGCGCCGAAGACGTACTCGACCTTACCGACAGTCAGTTTGAGGCGCTGAAACGGACGTTGTCGTCGCTCCCGCGAAACCTCCGCATCATCATCGAAGAATCCATCGGTGAGGAACAACTTTCGGGCCCTGATCTGGAAACGCTTGTTGACGCTCTTGTTCGCGGCAGATCTCCAAGAGAGATAGCCAACATTGCCGGCCGCATCACCGGGCAGCGTATCGTCATCCCCGCAGGTTACGAAAAACGCACAGGCATTGAGTTTGAAGAAGAAAAGGGGACTCTATCGTACGTCTTCAAGTACAAGATCCTCCCCTTTGCCAGAACCGTCGCATTATTCATCGTCATTCTGGGACTAATCACCTTTCTCGGGTACCGGTTCCTCTACAGGCCCGCCAAAGCGGCGGTTCTGTATAATCGCGGTTTGGAGCAGATCGAGGACGGAAGCTACATGTCCGGGAATGAGTATTTCCAACGGGCGCGGGAACTCCAGAAATCACGAAGACGCTTCTTCCAATACGCAGAGGCGTTTATCGAGGAGAGGAGAAACGATCTTGCCGCGGACAAATACGAGGAGCTCCTCGAGGCGTCCGGCGGGTTTGACAGGCAGGGACTTCTGGACTACGCCCGTCTGGAAACCTACGGCCGAGCGGCTTATGCTCACGCCGAAGAGCTGCTCGACGGAATCATTGGCAGGGACAAGTACCTGTACGACTACGACGCGCTCCTGCAAACCGGCGACAACTATATGGAATGGGGGCTCGAGAACCCCGGGAAATACGAAAACGCCCGCCATGCCTACGCGACGCTCATACAGAAATACGGCCAGCGTGACGAGCTGATGTTCCGCATGCTCGAGTATTTTATCCGAACCGATAACCTGGCAGAGGTGCTCACCCTGAAGGACTATTTCCAGAGCATCGATAAACTCGAGTTGAATACGGAGATATACGCCGAGCTGGGCGGGTACCTTGTGACGCAAGACGTGGTCACCGGTCGATCGCAATATGTTCAGGACGCCAGGGACGTGCTCTTCAGGACAATGGAGACGCAGCCGTACCTTCCGGATGTCCATTATCACCTTGCCCGGTTGTTCAGGCACCTGAACAACCACAGCGAAGAGAAAATCGCTCTTGCCAAAGCGTTTGACGCATACCGATTGAAGCAAAACAGGAACTCCCTCGATGAGACTCGTTTTATCGACACGTTGAACCGGCAGGGAGAGGCGGCGTTCCGGGATAGGGAGTATCTCCAGGCGGAGGACAAGTTTCTTGCAGCCAAGAAGACCTTTGAAGCGGCGAAAAACCGCGGTTCTTTGAAGGACAATGAAACCTTCGGCAGAATATACAGCAACCTCGGGGACGTCTATTACTATGTCAGCGGCAATTTTCCGGCGGCGATGAACAACTACCAGACCGCGCGGGAGATGGGGTACTCACCGTCGGTGCTGCACTACAAGGTGGGCTATATCAATTACCGGAACGAACGGTACGACGACGCGCTTATGAAGTTCTACGAGGCCGCCGGGAGTTTCTCCACCAACGCAAACCTGATGTTTGCCACGGCCAACACACTCTACTATCAGGGTCTCTATTCGGCCGCCCAGGGGTACTATCTCCATCTCATTGCCGATCTCGAGACAATGCGCCGGAACATCCCTGACTTGAGGCCGGAGGAACGGCCGGAGCATCGCGCGCTGTTGGAGAACCTCATGAGAGCGTACACCAATCTTGGGGCGACCCTCTACAGGCTTTCCGAAAAATCAGGGGACACTACAAAAGTGACCCATGCCCTCGTGAACCTGACCACAGCCTCCGAGTTTTTTGACAGGCTGACCCGCGACAGGGAAACCCTTGTCAGGACCGAGTCAAAGAACCTGTCGTTCTTGAATACGCGCGCCATCATATACCCGGAACCGGGTTTCGAGGTCGAGATTTATAACGAAATTCCCAGGGATTTGAGCGAGTCGGAATTCTAGACCCGGACCATCCAGGCGTGGCGGTCTTCAATCGTCCCGTACTGTATGCCCTTCAACTCCTTGAGCAGCGCCCGGGTCATCTCGCCCATCTTCCCGCCGGCGAATTTCGCCGTTTTGCCTCTATGCGTGACTGATTCGATATGAGCGATCCCGGCGGCAGTTCCCGTGACAAAGGTCTCCTTCGCGTCGGCCATGACCTCATCGATGGCGATTTTGCGTTCTTCAGTTTCAACCCCCATATCCTGGGCGAGAGTGAGAACGCTCGAGCGGGTCACGCCCGGCAGTATCGTGTCCTGCAGCTCGGGAGTGACCAGCTTTCCGTTTTTCAGATAGAAAAAGATATTGCACGAGGAACCCTCCTCAATGTAGCGATGTTCCACCGCGTCGAGGAAAATAGCCTCCATGTAGCCCGCTGCTTCGGCTTCCTTCTTTGCCAGAATCGGGGTCACGTAGTTGGCATCGCACTTGATCCAGCCCGTCCCGCCGGGGACTGCACGGATCCGGGTGGTGGTGACCGCCGATGAGCTTCCCGGCCTGAAGTAGGAGCTGACGAGGGTTGCAATGATAATCACCCACGGTTCGGAGCTCATACCCAGGCCGATCGCCGGCTCAGAGTAAGTGAAAGGTCTCATATACATCGAATGACCGGCTGTGAAATCGTCCTTTTCCCACGCGTGGTCGTACACCGGCGCAAAACCGAGATCGAGATTCTTGCGACCCACGCCCTTCACCGCATCAACAAACATGTCTTGTGGATAAGCCGGCATTTTCAAGCCCGCCATCGATCTATTGAATCGGTTTGCATTTCTGTCCGGCCTGAAGAGATAGAGGTTCCCGTCAGGATGAGGAAGCGCCTTGAGCCCTTCAAAAACACCAAAACCGTACTGAGTGGTCAGGTTGACCACCGGCAGGCCCTCTATCGTGTTTCTCTTGAGCAGAAGGTCACGGAATTCGGCCCGGTCCATTGCCGCTTCCTCAGAGGGGCTCCGGTGGGGTTGTTCGATATACCGTTCGGTCCATCCGTTATCCGTCTCAAAGCGCGCAAGGTATATCCAGGGGTAGACTGACAGTGTAAAACCCGTCGCCATCGTTTCTCCTCCATACATGCCGGGTGAAATGCTGCACCATTGTAAGTGAGGCTGGTCGTAAGGTCAAGAAAAAGGAGGTGTTGCTA
>JAFGHN010000241.1 GCA_016930115.1 Spirochaetales bacterium
CCGTTGTTTGAAAAGGAGTCTTTTGAAAAAGAGCTGAAGACCGGAAAGCGGCTCGCGGAAATAGCCGCCCGCCACGGAAAATCTCTGGCGCAGCTGGCAATCGCCTGGGTGCTGAGCAACCCGGCGGTATCGGTGGCACTGGTGGGGATGCGAAACAACAGGGAGCTCAAGGAGAACGTCGCCGCGGCGGACTGGCGGTTGAACAGAGCCGACAAGGCCGAGATAGACCGCGTTTTCGAAGAAGAAAGCGTGCCGACCTACGTGGACGAACCGCAGAAGCTCGTTTCCGGTTGAAACCCGCCGCGGACCTCAACCGCTGTGTTCAGGTCTCCGCGCCAAGCACCCGGGCTTTCTCCTCAATCGTTTCCCGCAACGAACGGAAAGAGTCCACAAAGGCGTCAACCCCGTCAAGCTGCAACTGCTCGGTGATGAGCTCCAGGTCGATTCGCAGCCGGGCCAGTTCTTCGAGTTGTTTTTCCGCCTCCTCCATTCCCGTCGTTAGTTTTGAAGAAACGGCTCCATGATCGAGAAATGCGTCCAGGGTTGCCGGTGGTATGGTGTTCACCGTGTGAGGCCCAATCAAAGAGTCTACATAGAGGGTATCCGGATACGCCGGATTCTTGGTCCCGGTGCTTGCCCAAAGCAGGCGTTGTACCTTGGCGCCCTGGGCAACCAGGACTTCCCAGCGTTCGCCGCTGAAAATTCGGTTAAATATCTTTACGCACGCTTTCGCGTTGGCGATGGCGATTTTACCCTTTAGTTTCGTGTTTCCCCGTTCTTCGAGTTCTTTATCCACAGCCGTGTCAATACGGCTTACAAATACCGAGGCAACCGAGGCCACGTTCCGGGGATCCCCTCCGTTCAGAATCAACTCTTCAAGACCCAGAACATAGGCCCGGGCAACCGCTTCGTAATGACGGACAGAAAAAATCAGAGTTGCGTTTACGTTGATTCCGGAGCTTATCAAGGTCGCGATGGCGGCTATCCCCTCATCAGTCGCCGGGACTTTTATCATCAGGTTCGGTTTTCCAACGGTGGCGTAGAGCCTTTCAGCCTCATGAATCGTGTCCTTGGTTTTGTACGCAAGCTCGGGGCTCACCTCCAGACTGACATAACCGTCGAGACCCCTGGTCCTTCTGAAAACACGACGTAGAACGTCAGCCGCCTTACGGATGTCCTCGACCACCAGCCCTTCGTACATCTGGTCTATGCTGGCGCCGGTATCCACCGCCGTCTTCAGTTGCTCGTCGTAATCCGAGCTCCCGGCTATGGCTTTCTCAAAAATGGTCGGGTTGGAAGTCACGCCGCGTATACCTTCCCTCACCATTGCCTTCAGTTCGCCGGAATCGATATACCCGCGGCGTATGTAATCCAGCCAGACCGATTGTCCTTGCTCTATCATTTCCTTGAGCTTGCTCATGCTTCCACCTTTACGCTGTTAGTGCCGGCAACGTCGACCCTGGGCGCCATTGTAGCCCCGCCCACTTCCAAAGGTCAATGGAATATGTTTGACGATTCCTATTTAGCGATAATCCGCTGGGTCACGTATACGACGGCGAATATCGCCGAAAGGACAAGCACGATCGACGCCCCTGAGGCGAGGTTGAGATAGTAGGAAGCGTAGAACCCCGCGATCGACGAAAAAAACGCAACGGCTTCGCTTATGAAAACGATAACGAGCAGCCGCTTTGAGAGGAGAGAGGCTATGGCCGCAGGCGTGATGAGCAATGCGAGCACCAGAACGACACCGACGGTCTGGATACCCGCGACCACCGTCAACGCAACAAGGAACAGAAGCCCGTACCTGATGACTTCCGGAGAAAGTCCGATGACTTTTGAGTGGCCGGGATCAAAGGACGTCACCAGAAGTTCCTTGTAAAAAAAAGTGACGGTCAGGATTACGGCGACCATGATTCCCGCCATAAGAATGACGTCGGAAACGGATACTCCAAGAATATTTCCCAGCAGAATGTGCGACAAATCTTTGTAGCTTGTTATCCGGCTCAGCATTATTATCCCGAGGGCGAACAGTCCCGTGAAAATAACGCCTATAGCGGTATCCTCCCGCATAGTGTGTTTCCGGCTCAATAAACCGATTCCAAGCGCCGTCACAAAGGCGGCCGCAAGTGCCCCCAGGAAGAGACTGAACCCGAGAAGAAAGGCCAAAACCACCCCGGGAAGTATAGAGTGCGCTATCGCGTCGCCGATAAAAGCCATGCCCCGCCAGACGACGAAGGCGCTCAGGGCGGCGCACGAAGCGGCGGCGAAGAGCCCCGCAAGAAGCCCTTTGACGGCAAAGCCGTAACTCAGCGGTTCGGTGAGCCATTCAACCATTGTGCAAGATCCTCATTGCCGTGAAAGGTAAAACCGTAAGCTTTGGCGATTGTTTCGGGTGTAAGCGTCTCTGCGACCGGACCCTCGGCTATGAGCCTCCGGTCGATGAAAACCGCTCTGCTGAAATGTACCGTAAGGATACCCAGGTCGTGGGTGCTGACAATAGCGGTTTTTCCACGGTTTGCGCAGAGATCTTCAAGGATATGAAACATGAGCTCCTGAGTCGCCACATCGACATGATTCAAAGGCTCATCAAGAAGCAGCACATCCGCATCGTGAGCAAGAGCGCGCGCCAGCATGACCCGCTGCTGCTGCCCTCCCGAAAGATTCCCGATGTGCGTGTGAGCGAGATTCTCAATCTTTAGCCTTTCCATGGCCCGCTGCGCCGCTTCACGGTCGATGTCTCTTGCGCGTTTGAACCATCCTAAATGCACATACCTCCCCATCAAAACAACCTGCTCGACGGTAACCGGGAAACGCCAATCCACCTCGGAGCGCTGCGGGACCAAGGCCACCCGGTGCCGGCAGCTCCCCGCAGGATTCCCGTGGACCAGGAGACGCCCCTTTTGCATCTCGTACAGGCCGCTTGCAAGCTTGATCAATGTTGATTTCCCCGCACCGTTTGGCCCCATAAGAGCAACACGTTCGCCTGCGTTGATTGAAAACGAGACATCCTCAAGAGCATCCTGCGCCGCGCCCGGATACCGGTAGCTCAATCCTTCTACAGAAAGGGCCAAGTCCTGATCCGCTATCGGTGTTGTGCATGACTTACCATAACCGAGCGGCTTTGCTATCAGTTTCATTGGGTCAATGCTCCCAGCACTCTGTCGATATTGAACTCCATATAGGAGATATAGGTATCACCGGGTTCCCCGGGAGGGTTCAGCGAACCGGTGAGCAGGCCGACAATTCGCACCTCTCTCTCGAGCTCTCCGGCAAGGCTCGAAGCCAATTTCTCCATACCCTGCCCTGCGGTGGAACCGACAAAGATAGCGGGAACCTTCTCTTTTCGTAACAGCCTGAGGAGATCGCTGATATGGCGGGTTGACGCATCGGCGGACGTTGAGGTACCCGGGAGAACTGTCCCTATGATGTCAAAGCCGTACTCGTCCGCAAAATAGCCCAATAACCCGTGGTCGGTTACGAGTTTTCTTTCGTGATCCCCCAACAATACAACCCGCCGGCGGATCGATTCATCCAGTTCCCGTATCTGCTGCCTGTACGCCCCGGCGCGGTACTCGAATATGTCCCGGTGTCTCGGGTCCGCGTGTATCAATGCATCCTCGATATTATCGATCCATACGAACACGTTTGTCGGGTCAAACCAGACATGCGGGTCGACGTGTCCGTGTGGCGACCGATCATCATCATGCCCTTCCTCACCGGCCTCGCCCAGTGGTTCGATGCCCCGGGATACCGATAACACTTCTCCCCTCGCCGCATTATCGATCGCCTCAAGCAGCGACTCCTCCAGTCCGAAACCATTGACAAAGACCAGATGTGCCGATTCGATCGCCGCAAGGGTTGCGGGTGTTGGTTCAAAACTATGGGGGTCCTGCCCTACTCCGACGAGCACCGTGAGGAGAATTGCGTCACCGCCGATGTTAGCCACCACATCTCCCACTATGGTCGTGGAAGCAACCACCCGCAGTTTCTCTCCGCCGTCCGGATCGAACCTGTGCTCCCGCGCGCCGATGCCAAAAAGGTACGCGTTCGATAAGAAATACGTGACAAGAAGTGTGCAAACAAATCTCGCCACTTTACCGCCACGAGGTATATGCATTTTCACTTCGTTCCGCTATCGGCGTCGCAGACAACGTGCATCTCACTACAGGTTTGGCACTTTTCCATGTGATGGTGCGCGGTAAACTCAGCCCAGTGGGTACGCTGGTTGGGCGTCAAAACGCCGATTCCTCCGCAAACCGGGCAGGTGTTATCAAGGGCAGCCAGTATTGCCTGACGAATAAAAGCCGACCTGTTCGTGATGCCGTTCATCGCCTCAAGGAGATCCTTATCGGCCTTGAATGTGATAACCTCATTCTCTTTTTTCATCCCTGTCTCCAGAAGAGCTGTATTGTGATGAATGTAATACTCCGTAATACCTTTGTCAACAATATTGGTGTAACCCGGGGCCATACTATAAAGCCTGACAGTGCCGCAGGGTGGGTCTTATTGACCCAGATAGCATCCTCGCGAGAAAGCCATTGCGGAAAGGTGACACATCTGGGGCAATTCGACACTCTTGCCTTCCACCTCGCTTCCGGGGACGGGAGACGCAATCTATTTCTTTCCCTGATAAGCATTTAACAGCCGCAATAGAGACGCCGCACATCCATTTTCCGGAAGAATGGCACACTTTTTGCATCGTTGGTAGTAGAAAAAATCTTTTGGAGGTGTTCTATGGCGATTATTAGATGGAGGAACGATGTCTGGAGACCTGCAGAAGAATTGCGAAGGCTCCAAAACG
>JAFGHN010000242.1 GCA_016930115.1 Spirochaetales bacterium
CAACATCGTTTTGTATGCTCATGACCGCGACAATCGCTTCGATAGCGCCGCTCGCCCCGATGGTGTGGCCCAGGAGTGACTTGGTGCTGTTGATGACGGGCTTTTTGCCGAAGACATCGGCTATCGCCAGGGCCTCTATCGGATCGTTTCGCAATGTCCCGGTCCCATGGGCGTTTATGTAGTCGATTTGATCCGGCCGGACACCGGCTCCTTCCAGGATTTTCCTGATAAGCGTCCGTATCTCCCGCCCGTCCGGATCGGGAATCATAATGTTATATGCGTCAAATGATTCGTCATAACCGGTTATTTCCGCAAGGATGGGCGCGTTCCGCCTGCGGGCATGATCGATCTCCTCGAGGACGAGTATTCCGGCGCCACCCTGGGCAAACAGGAACCCGCTTCTGTCTTCGTCGAAAGGTCTGTTGACCGTATCCGGCGCTCCCGTCGAGGTCGCCAGCGCTTTCGGCAGGTCAAAGGCCCTGAAAATTCCCCCGTACTCGTCGTAGAGATACTCTGCGCCACCGGTCAAGGCAAAATCGACACTTCCTTCCCGGATCGCCCGGTACGCCTTGCCGACTGCGATGGTGCCGGAAGAGCACGCCGCCGTAATGGTATCATTCGCACCTTTCAGCGAAAACTTGATCCCCAGGTTGGCCGCTGAGGAATTGGGCATCGTCATCCCCACGGTGAAATAATTCGCACGCATCGGATGCCGCAGGTTGTTGAGGACTTCCTCTATCGATTGATGTGATTGTCCGTCGATATCGCGGAGCAGAGAGGAGAACTGCTTCTTGGGGCGGGCAAGGATCTGGAAGGAATCGTTCTCCAGCGCCGAGTTAAGGCCTCCCTGCCCGGTGCCGATAAACACGCCGCCTCGGTAGGGGTCGATACCTTTGAGTTTCTGGATATTGAGCTTGCCGTCAGTGATTTCGGACTCGATTCCGCTTTTTTTGACCGCTTCTCCCGCGGCGATAGCCGCGAGCAGGCTTACCGGGTCACTCTGCCGGATCTCGTTTCCCGTAATACCAAAAGCTTTATAATCGATATCGGGAAGCGGTGACCAATAAATCGAATTGAAATCCGAATAGAGTTTCCAGTGCTCGGGGATTGGTCTTACGACGGTCTTTCCGGCCAGGCAGTTGGACCAGAACTCATCAACGCTTGTTCCCAGCGCGTTTATGGTGCCCGCGCCGGTTACGACAACTCTGCGATCACTCATCCGGTTCCGCAAGCCGTTTGTGGATGTAATCGACGGCGTCCTGGACCGACTTGAGGCCCATGAGCTCTTCGTCTTTTATTGATTTTTGAAACTGATCTTCCAACGACATGACAAATTGGGCCATATCGAGGGATTCGGCGCCAAGATCTTCGATAAACCGCGTTTCCGGCGCTACCGTTGTACCCTTGGATTGGAGGTTGAGCACCTCATCAAGAATTTCAACAACCCGAGCATAAATTGTCTCTTTGTCTGGTGCGCCGTTTCCGCTCATTCCGTTCTCCCGGATGCGCGTCCAATCGCAAGATAGTTCCGGCCTCGCCGTCCCCGCGCCGGCCGCGCGCAAAGTAGGCAAACTATAGGAAAGAATGCTTCCCTGTGTCAATATTACACGAAGTGTCACACCTGATTACTCTTACAGACATCCGCGCGGCCATGGCGGCCCATCAACCACGGGTGCTGCCCGGCGGCGGCAAACTGCGGGCCGCGGTGGCCCTTGTGCTTTGCGGACAGCCCGGAAGCGGCGCAGAGACCGGCACGCCCGCCGGCGCACCCGCCACAAGCTCTGCCGCGCCGGCTGGCGCACCGCGGGTACTTTTTATCGAGCGGACGAAACACGACGGGGACCCGTGGTCAGGCCACCTGGCGTTTCCCGGCGGCCGCCTGGAGGAGCGGGATCTTTCGCTACGCGACGCGGCCGAGCGCGAGACTCTCGAAGAAATCGGGCTGGATTTGAGCTCCGCGGAGTATCTTGGCCGGCTGGACGACGTAACCGGGGTGACCACGCCGGTTGTGGTTTCCGGATTCGCCTACAGTATCGCTTCCCCGGCGGTCTTTGCGTTGAATCACGAAGTGAGCGATGCATTCTGGGTTTCCCTGGACGATCTTCTGGACGTGACGCGCCGTACGCAGTACCGGTTTCACTCCCGGGGTGCCGAACGGTCGGCTCCCGCGATAGACCTGCTCGGGCCCGGACGGCCGTTACTGTGGGGATTGACCTACCGTTTTGTGGCGCAGTTTCTGAGGCTTCTCGGGTATGAAGTTCCGGCGGGGTACTGAAGCGACAATGACGTCATTGGATTAACAGCGAAATCTTTTCCTGAACCTCCGAAATTGTACGCGTGTCGGCTTGCTCAATCAGTTGCGCCTTTCTCACTTTCCAGTCAAGGCTCTTTACCTGGTCCGACAGAATAACTCCGTTTATTTTCTTTCCGGCCAAACGAACTTCAAAGGGGTATCCTTTTGTTCTGCTTGTAATTGGACACGCGATGCTTAGGTTGGTTTTTCCATTATACTCTTTCGGGGTAAGCACAATCGCCGCTCTTTTTCCTGCTTGTTCATGACCGGCTTGAGGGTCGAAGTCTAACCAAATAATGTCTCCTCTATTCGGCACATACCGCGGCATCACCAAGCCTCATTGCCACAGGGGCTCTTGAATTCTATTTCTTCATGAATATTCGATTCATTGATGGCTTGTAGAAGATCCCCTAACCGGGCTCGTCTGTTAGGTTGAATGATGATCTTGTCAGTTTCCTCAATTAATTCCACTTCAGAACCATTTTCAAGCATGAGATCTTTAGCCATGATGCTGGGAATCCTCACCCCGAGGCTGTTGCCCCACTTCTGAATAGTTGCTTTCATAGCGTAAGTATAAACATAGTTTAAACATTCTTCAAATGCTTTCACGCGCATAACACGTAGCCTATCCGCCCGGCATGCCAAGCCCTTCCCGCTGTATGAAGGGCAGAAGCGCCTGACGTAAATACATTGCAAGCAGGATATATGCACCCGTGAGCGTAGTGTTCGATACCTGCGTTTGGGTCGCGGCGCAAGTTTTGCTCTATTATCTGAACCACCGTTCCGGCGATTTCGCTTCGGTACTTCGGTCGCTTTGTTTCTCGAATACCGGGCTCAACTTGTGCGAACAATCGAAGTAGGTGTTTCCAGACTCAATCGCCGGCAAATTGAAGCAATTCTCTCAGCCTTAGCGTATATTTATTATCGGCTTCGGCCAAATCTCAAAGACTC
>JAFGHN010000243.1 GCA_016930115.1 Spirochaetales bacterium
CCTTTACAAGAACGATGCGGAAACCGGTGAACTCTGTACACCAGGCGGGCCGTTGGGACCCCCGCACTACGGCGGATACTCTGTCCTCTATTGTATTGGCCCAGGACCCGCCGCGGACAACCGCCTCGGCACCCAGGTCGAAGGGTCCGGCAGGCGTCACGGCCGCCGTCACGGCCGCCGTCACCCCGTCCGGCCCGCCGCCGCTGCCTGCGCGTGGTTCCCAGGGCTTGACGAAGTAATCCGCCGGATGAAACCAGGTGGCGCACCACTCCCAGAGACTCCCCATGAGCTGTTCAACACCGGCCCGGCCTTTCAGAGGGGAAGGTCCATCCGCGAATATCTGTCCTGAAAGCTCCGTATCGCTGCTGTTTGCGAGGGCGGCCAACTCCCACTCGGATTCCAAAGGCAACCTGGCGACGTAACCGTCGAAAGCACCGGTGAGCCGGCTGCCGATCCATTCGGCAAAGGCCCGTGCTGCGTAATATGAGACATAGGAAACCGGGACATCCGGCGATACCTCACCGTCCCAGTCGTACAGGTACCACTCGTCGGCAAGACCTTCCGTCATGAGCGCATTTTTGTTTTCAGGGCTCCAGCGGGGGTTGGCGGCGAGAAACTGAGCGTACCATCCTCTGGTCACTTCGCCTTTGAGCATATAGAAATCCGTCGTCTTTTCAGGATGGGGAAGCTCGCCGTCTGTCGCACCGGCGTAAGGCATGCCCATCACGAAATCGGCCGCGGGGATCAAAACAAAAGGAAGCCCTGCGATGGTGGTTTCACTGACCGGGCGGGGAAAATCGGATGAGCCGTGTGCTTCGATAATCCGGCGATATTCGGCCACTTTTTTGTCAAACCAGCCGCTCTTCTGATACGTCGCAAGTGCATCGTCCTGAAGAGCTTCCGCGGCGAGGAAAGCCAGTGCTGGTTTCTCTTTCAACTGCGAGAGAATCCGGTGTACCGAGCGGGCAATCGTATCCGCCATGGGGACAAGGCCTTTCGCCTCGTTCAACATCAACGCGCGTACATAATCGGCGATGAAAACACCGCCGTTGAGCGATGAAAGCGTTGCCGTCAAGAATCGCCCGATGGGCTCATCGTCACCGGCGGGGGATGTGGCATAGAAGTCCGAAACGGTATCCGAGATAAGCCGCGGCAACTGGTAGGAAGGCCCGAATTGACTGATCAACGCCCATTCGGAGATCTCCAATAACCTCGAAGAAAGAAAGGACTCCGGGTCGTCCATGGTCAGTCGGGCGACGATGGTTCCTTTCTTGGGAATAAAAAGCGAGCCGAAAATCGTGCCGCCGGTCGTGACCGGCCTTTGGTCAGCCGCAAAGGAAGGGCGGTTCAAGGTGATTGTATGCTCACCCTTCCGTACGAAAACTTTCGCCGGCGTAGAGCCGGCGTAGGAACCGTCGACACTGATGGCGGCCCCCGAGGGGACGCTCTCTATTCTATAGGTGGTACCGTTGTTCCTCAGCCCGGGGTAGAGAAGCAGCATAAAAAGGATGAACAGCAATGTCACAGCATAGATGATGGTGAGATACACACCGGGCCTGATTCCCCAAAAAGGCTTCAGCCTTACTTCTATCTGTGAGGTGTCCTCGGTTTTTGCAACCGGTTTTGCCATAGACGGGCATTATACCAGAAGCCTTTCGCTTGTCAATGTAAGGACTCTATGTTACTGTCCGTCAAGGAGTTAATATGGACCGGTGGTTCGCCGGTGTTACCACTGTAACCGAAAACTTTCTCACCTGGCGCAAACGCAGGATCCTCAAGAAAAAAGCAAAGCAGAAAAAGAGACACCCCATTATCGAGTGGATAGATGCGTTTCTCTGGGCGGCCTTTGTCGTGCTGCTGATCAACCAGTATCTGTTCCAGGCCTATCAGATACCCACGCCTTCGATGGAAAACACGCTCAAAGTGAGCGACAGGATTTTCGTCAACAAGCTGATATACGGCCCCGAATTGCTTCCGGGTATCGGGAAGCTGCCCGGGTATGCACACCCGCAACGTAATCGGATCATTATTTTTGAGAGTCCCACCTATATATCGAGGGGTACACTCTTTGATATCGTGCAGCGGGTTCTGTACATGCTGACTCTTTCGCTCGTCGACATAGACCGCGATGAAAACGGCGAGCCGCGGGCACATTTCCTGATTAAACGCGCCGTCGGGGTCGGGGGGGACCGGTTACGCGTCGTAAAAGGCGAGGTGGAGCTCAAACCGCCCGGCTTCTCAACCTGGGTATCCGAAAAGGAACTCAACCCGCTTCATCCGGTCGATTTTACCACGCAAAGGACCATAGCATCGTCGGACTATGAGGCGATCCAGGCGGATGTCCGGATAAGGGAATACGAACAGCAGGGAATCCCGGTTCTCAAAGCGGACAGGGCGCTCGTCAGCCGGGCTGCCGGCGTTAAGTATGATCTTTTTGAACGAAGCAAGACGAACAACATGGTCAACCACAAAATCGTTCCGCACGAAAGCCGATACAGAAGCGAATATGCGAGATACTCCCTTGGGTGGGTGATTCCCGAGGGATGGATTTTCCCGATGGGGGATAACCGGGACAATTCGAACGACGCGCGGTATTTCGGCCCGGTGCGGCTTTCAAACGTGCTCGGCAAAGCCTCATTCATATACTGGCCGATTCCCCGGATGGGAGCGGCCAGGTAACGTCATGGCCGCGAAAAAACGGGATTTCAAACATTTCGCCAAGATTCGCCATCCGGCGCGGCGGTTTGCGGCGAAAGCAGCACTTTTTATCGCCGTCGTCTTTCTCTTTACTACCTTCCTCACCGGCTTTTTCTTCGATTCGTTTTCGATTGGCTCTGCCGCGATGGAGCCGACTCTCTCCCAGGGAGAGAAGGTCCTCTCGACTCCGCTGGTCTTTGGACCGCAGCTTCCCTTCAGCCTTTTGAAATTGAACGCGTTGAGGGAGCCCGAGAGAGGCGAACTGGTGGTGTGCTCCCCTCCGTACCATGAAGTATCCAAGGTGCAGCGTCTGTTGAATCCGTTTATCCGTTTCTTCACGCTGCGTCGCGCGCGGGCAGCCGGGGACGGCAATCATGAGTGGGAAAGTTCGGCGCTGATCAAGCGCGTTATCGCCGTTCCCGGGGACACCGTCGTTGTTGAGAACTTCATCGCTTTCATCAAACCCGCAGGAACCGATACCTTCGTAAACGAGAGGGTTCTTAATAACCGAAGATACTCGGTGACCCTTGCACCGCTGCCGAGAGATTGGCAGCCATCCTTTCCCTTCTCAGGAACAACTCAGCCGGTGGAACTGGGAGAAAACGAATATTTCGTCCTTGGGGACAACAGGTCACAGTCCCACGATTCGAGGCATTTCGGGCCTATCGGTATTGAAAACATCCTTCAGAAGGTGCTTTTCAGGTATTTCCCTTTGAGGAAATTGGGTGCAACCTAGCCTGCGTCCTCCGGGCGGTTTGAGCATATACATACACGTACCTTTCTGCGTACAAAAGTGCCGGTACTGCAACTTCTATTCGGTAGTAAACAACGATGCAGAGATCATTTCCCGCACAATAGCTAGTACATTAGATCAACTATTATACTATTATGAACAACTTGGCAGGCCTTCAGTCTCCACGCTCTATATCGGCGGCGGCACTCCGAGCTCTATCGGTTTATCAGCCACGGAAGAGTTGGTGAAGGGAATCTTCCGCGTCCCGGAACTGAAAAAAAACGTGATTGAGGGGTTTGAGTTCACCGTCGAGATGAATCCGGAATCTGTCTCGAGTGATTTACTCGGGATCTACGAGCGCGCCGGTGTAAACAGACTGAGCATCGGGATTCAGACTTTTCAAGAAAGGTATTACCGGCTTCTCGGGCGTGTGGGTTCCCCGGATCTGGCACGGGAGGCGCTTGCATTGCTCCGGCGCAAATGGAAGGGAAGGCTCAACCTGGATTTGATGACTGCCTTTCCGGGGCAGCGTGAAGCCGAGGGGCTTGCAGACCTGCGGGAACTGCTATCCTACGAACCCGATCACGTGTCGCTGTATACGCTCAGCATAGAGGAAGATACGCCCCTTGGAGCCGACGCTGCGAACGGCGGTGTGTCGCTTCCCGGAGACCGGGAAACTGAGGTATGGGAACGGCAGGTGGATGCTCTCCGCGACAGCGGGTTTGAGCATTACGAGGTATCGAACTTCGCGCTTACGGGGTGCCGGAGCAGTCACAACACGGCATATTGGCTGCTCAAGCCTTATCTTGGATGCGGGCCGGCGGCCGCGTCAACGCTTCCCGGCGAAAAGGGGCCGCTGCGGGTGGAGAATGAACGTTCCCTCGAGCGGTTCAACGTAAAGGAAGGCGACGCCTCGGGAAGAGGAGAATCCCTCGAGATTATCCCGCCGGACGCATTTCTGCTGGAGCATCTCATCGTGGGCCTCAGGCTTTCCGAGGGTGTGGGGAGAAAACATCTCCAGGACATCTTTGATGTCGACCCCGTATCTCTCCTGGAAGAAACGCTGGGAAAATGGGCAACAATGGTCGAAATAAGTGCCCAGCGGCTGCGTCTCACCGCGAGAGGGAGGAATTTCCTCGACGGTTTCCTGAAAGACGCGGCGATCGAAATCGAAAAAAAGGGTGAACCGCCCCGTATCCTATGGCCTTGACACCAACACGCCGCCGATACTTGACCAGAGACTGAGGGCGTGCTATTTTCTGCGCCGTGAGTGAATTACGCCGTGTGGCACGGCGGAGGAAGTGTGTATGTCCGGACACAGTAAATGGGCAAGTATTAAACACAAAAAGGGTGCGAACGACGCAAAACGCGGAAGACTTTTCACAAAGGTAATAAAAGAAATCACGGTTGCCGCACGGATGGGTGGCGGTGACGAAGACGCAAATCCAAGGCTTAGGACGGCGCTTCTCAAAGCCAAGTCGGCGAACATGCCAAAGGACAACGTCGACAGGGCGATAAAAAAGGGCACCGGAGAGCTCGAGGGCGTTTCATTCGAGGAGCTTACCTACGAAGCGTACGGTCCCGGCGGGGTGGCTCTCCTTATCGATTGTCTTACCGATAACAGGAACCGCACGACCGCAGACGTAAGGAACATCCTGGGCAAGCACGGCGGCAGCATGGGAGAAGCCGGGAGCGTCTCCTACCTCTTCCAGCGGAAGGGCTGCATCGGCATCGATCCTGAAAAATACACTGAAGACCAGGTGATTGAAGTGGCCCTTGAAGCGGGTGCCGAGGATGTTACCTCCGAGGACGGCTCGATCGAAGTCATAACTGCGCCATCGGAGTTTGAAAAGGTGGTGGCGAGGCTTGGCGAAGCGGGCATCCAGTACACCTATGCGGAAGTGTCTATGGTGCCGGACGCCACGATCGCCCTCGATGAGGAGAAGACACGCAAAGTCCTGCGGCTTATCGACTACATTGATGAATACGACGACGTACAATCGGTCTCATCCAATCTCGATATTCCCGATGGTTTCGATTACGAGGATGAATGATAATCCTGGGTATCGACCCCGGACTCGCTAAGACGGGGTACGGTGTTATCAGGATAGAAGGGGACAGGATCTCCCACGTCACCCACGATATCATTTCGACCGGCTCAAATCTTCACATAGGCGAGCGGTTGGCCATCATTTTCGCAGCTATCGATTCGGCGATAAAACTGCACCGCCCGGATTATGCGGCGGTCGAGAATCTCTACTTCGCAAAGAATATTTCAAGCGCCTTCCCGGTTGCCCAGGCCAGAGGTGTCGTGCTCCTCGCCCTCGCCCAGGGAGGTGTCGATACAAGGGAGTATACGCCTCTGGAAATAAAGCAGGCGATAACCGGAAGCGGCAGGGCGGAAAAAGCGCAGGTACAGGAACTTGTTCGTTTCTTGCTTGCCTTGCAGGAGATCCCCAAACCAGATCACGCCGCCGACGCGCTCGCCGCGGCCATTTGCTGCTACCACCTGGTGTCCGCAGAGAAGAAAATAGACTGCAAGACGGGGGGAAACGATGATTAACAGTCTCCGCGGCACCATTACCTACAAAGGATCGACGGAAATCCACCTTGAAAATCGCGATGTTGAATGGAGGCTGACAGTCTCCGAACGGACCGCGCGCGATCTTCCAGCCGTTGGAAATGAAGCGAGGGTGTATACACATCTGCACCATCGGGATGATCAGATGGTGCTTTTCGGATTCGCGCGCGTCGAGGAACGGTTTCTCTTTCACGACCTGCTCAGGGTCAGCGGAATCGGTCCCAAACAGGCAATCCGGATCCTTTCCGGAATGAGCGTTGACGAGTTTGTAAAGAGTCTCGATTCAGACGATGTCGATTCGCTATCCCGCATTCCCGGGCTGGGGAGAAAAACGGCCCAAAAAATCATCCTCACCCTCAGAGGCAGGCTGACGGTGCAGCAGGAGGATGAAGGCGAAGCAAAGCCCTTTGCCGAGATTGTTTCCGCGCTCGCGGATATGGGTTTCGACAGACCGAGCGCCGCAAGAATCGTTTCCTCGCTGATACCGGAAATCTCCGCTGAATTTGAAGACCCCGCCAGCCGTGAGAAGGAGATCTTCCGCCGCGCTATTGTAGCCTTGAGCTCAAATCAGTAGGCTTCAAGTAGTATGGACGAGAAAAACCTGCTCGACGCCGGATACAAAAGGGAAGAAGACGCCACCGAGGCTTCTCTCCGTCCGCGGTATCTCGCGGATTTCCAGGGGCAAAGCGAGCTCAAGAAAAATCTCTCCATTTTCATTCAAGCGGCAAGGGAACGAAAAGAGAGTCTTGACCACGTATTTCTATCCGGCCCGCCCGGATTGGGAAAAACCACCCTTGCGGGTATCATGGCAAACGAGCTGGCCGTTGAGTTCAAGGCAACATCCGC
>JAFGHN010000244.1 GCA_016930115.1 Spirochaetales bacterium
GCGAATCATTCACTCATCTCGGCGTTTCTTATCATCCAGGCGGGGATGGCGGATGCCATGATAGCCGGGGGATCCGAAGCTGCGGTTATAGAGCTTGGAGTGGCGGGGTTCGCCAACATGCGCGCGCTCTCCGTCAAATTCAAAGATACCCCGGAAAAGGCTTCACGCCCCTATGATATCGACCGTGACGGTTTTGTAATCGCTGAAGGCGCGGGCGCGCTGATCGTTGAAGAGTATGAACACGCCAAAGCCAGAGGGGCGGATATCCTGTGCGAGATCAAGGGCGTTGGGATGTCGGGCGACGCCTACGATCTGGTAATGCCTGATCCCGAGGGGCACGGCGCCTACCGCTCAATGAAAATGACCCTGGACAACGCCGGCCTTTCACCCGGGGAGATCGACTATATCAACACCCATGGCACCGCGACGCCTCTAGGTGATATCGCCGAATCGATAGCGGTGAAACGGTTGCTGGACAACGATGAAAGCAACTGCCATGTCAGCTCGACGAAATCGATGCACGGACACATTCTGGGCGCAACCGCCGCTGTTGAAGGAATCATCTGCATTGAGGCGATACGTCACGGCGTCGTGCCGCCGTCGATCAACATCGAAAAGCTTGACCCTCAGGTCCCACTGAGGTGCATCAACACCCAACCGGTTGAGAAAAAAATAAGTTGCGCCATGTCCAACTCCTTCGGGTTCGGCGGCCACAACTCCACGGTGCTGTTTACTGCCATATAACGGAAAGCTTGCCGGGCAGGCAGGCGCAACACGGCCCGCCCGGCAGACCGGTGCAACTAAATATCGTAGTAAAGCGCGAACTCCCAGGGGTGAGGTCTCAGATCGAGGGCGGTTACCTCATGAGTCATCTTGTATTCGATCCAGGTTTCAATGACATCCGGGGTGAATACGTCACCTTTCAGCAGAAACTCGTTGTCACGCTTGAGCGCTTCCAGTGCTTCCCTGAGTGAACCCGGTGTCGTCGGGACCTTCGCAAGCTCCTCGGGCGGAAGATCGTAGATATCCTTGTCCAGCGGCTGGCCGGGATCGACCTTGTTCAAGACACCGTCCAGAGCTGCCATGGTGATAGCGGAAAAGGCGAGATACGGATTGGCGCTCGGGTCGGGACAGCGGAACTCGAACCGTTTTGCCTTTTCAGACGCGGAATACATGGGGATACGGATCGCGGCGCTCCTGTTCCTGCTCGAATACGCCAGGTTCACCGGCGCCTCAAAGCCGGGAACGAGACGCTTGTAGCTGTTTGTCGTCGGGCACGTTATGGCAAGCAACGCTGCGGCATGTTTGAGTATGCCGCCGATTGCGTAGAGCCCGATGTCTGAGAGCCCTGCGTATTTATCGCCGGCAAAGAGGTTCCTCCCGCCCTTCCACAGTGAGAGATGGGTGTGCATGCCGCTTCCGTTGTCGTTGAAAAGCGGTTTAGGCATGAAGGTGACGGTCCGGCCGTACTTCTTCGCGGTATTCTTGATCACGTACTTGTACTTGAGCACGTTGTCGGACATCTCGACAAGCGGCGCGAAGCGCATGTCGATCTCGGCCTGACCTCCCGTGGCGACCTCGTGATGCTGTTTTTCGATTGGCACTCCGATGCTCTCAAGAGTAAGCATCATTTCGCTCCGGATGTCCTGCTGCGCGTCCGTCGGCGGCACCGGAAAGTAACCTTCTTTGTAGCGCGGTTTGTAACCGAGGTTCGGCCCTTCGTCGCGACCGCTGTTCCATCTGCCTTCGATCGAGTCGAGGAAGTAGTATCCGGAGTGCTCGTTCTGATCGAACCTTACGTCGTCGAATATGAAAAACTCCGCTTCAGGACCGATATATACGGTGTCGGCAACGCCGGAGTTCTGCACATGCGCTATGGTTTTCCGGGCGATGTTTCTCGGGTCTTTGGGGTAGTCTTCTCCGGTGACCGGATCGCAGATGTTGCAGATCATGACCAGTGTTTTGTGCTGGAAGAACGGATCGATAAACGCCGTATCGGCGACAGGCTTTACAAGCATGTCAGATTCGTTGATTGTCCGCCAGCCTCGGATGCTGGATCCGTCAAACCCCAGGCCTTCTTCAAAAACAGATTCGTTTATCTCTCCGATAGGCACCGAGAAGTGCTGCCAGAGCCCGGGAAAATCCATGAACCGCAAATCTACGACTTCCACTTTTTCCCGTTCTATCAACGATAGAACATCCTTTGGATCTTTCAGGTTACTCATATATAATGCTCCTTTTATGCATGATCGATGGCGGCAACAATGTGCCGTGATCCTACCGAACATAATTTGCAATTACTGTGCCAGATTCGTACAAAGTTGCTAATTATTTGCCAGTAAACAATTTAGCCAGTTACCTTTGCACTTTCGACACAGCCGGTTTCACAAAGCACCTGCAAAAAACTACCTTTTTGTAGGCATCAACCATCAATAGCTACAGAAGTGTAACAAAAAAACGTCGATCGACAGGTTGCCCCCGGTGCAAGCTACCGGCTGCCCGCTGTAATTCGACTACTATACTATACCCGCGCGGTTTATCCTACAGCAGACGTTGGACTTCGTCGGATTCTCCTGTACAATCGGGCCATGAATATTCCTAGAGATTGGTTTCGGAAACCTCTGCTTGAGAGGCTTCTTGATTACGTTCGTGTATGCACCACGTCGGACCCGCACGTCGAGATTATCCCCTCCACACCGGGACAGTGGGAGCTTCTGCAGCTGTTGACCGGGAAGCTGAAAGCTCTGGGAATCGAGGATGTCCAGCTTACCGACGGCGGGTATCTCATCGCGAGGCTGCCCGCTTCACGAGGATGCGAATCTTTGCCGGTTATCGGTTTCCTGGCCCACGTTGATACCTCCTTTGACGCTCCCGGGGAAAATATCAAGCCCCGGGTGCATGAGAATTACGACGGGAAGCCGATCGAGCTTGCCGGCGGGGTCACCATTGATCCTGAACATGATGAAAATCTCGCCGCCAGAAAAGGAGACACGATAATCACGTCGGATGGCACGACGCTTCTCGGCGCTGATGACAAGGCGGGTATCGCCGAAATAATGACCGCGGCAGAGTGGCTCATTGCGCATCCCGAGGTCGATCACGGCGGCGTGGAGCTCGTCTTCACCCCCGATGAAGAGACCGGCAGGGGCATGAACAACTTTCCCAAGGAGAAACTTGACAGCTATTGCTGTTACACTCTCGACGGCGACGTCGAGGGCACCATAGAAACCGAGTGTTTCAACGCAGAAAAGGCGACGATCGTATTTGAAGGGGTGCCGATACATCCGGGTTCGGCCAGGGGAAGGCTGGTCAACGCCTTGAGCATGGCTGCCGGATTTGTCACCATGCTCCCCCGCAACGAAAGCCCGGAGGCGACCGACGGCAGATACGGATTCTATCTCCCGCAGGAGATGTCGGGAAATGCCGACAGGAGCGAGCTCGCTGTGCTCCTCCGGGATTTTGAAGAGGAAGAGTTGACCAGAAGGCGGGAAGGTCTTCAATCCTTTGCCCGGGCAGTTGAGGCGCAGTTCCCGGGCGGCCGGGTTACGGTGAAAGCCCAGAAGCAGTACGTCAACATGCGTTCCTACTTTGAAAGAGACCCACGGATTGTTGAGCTGCTCGAGGAAGCCGTCCATCTCGCCGGTCTCAAACCTGTCCGGAAGATCATACGCGGCGGGACGGACGGCGCGCGGCTTTCTGAAATGGGAATCCCGACGCCCAATATTTTTGCCGGGGGGCACAATTTCCACTCGAGGTCCGAATGGGCCTCCCTTGATGTTATGGTTTCCGCATGCCAGGTCATCATCAGGCTGGCGGCCCTTTGGAGAGAGTCCGCCTGACCGTGATTCCCGGATGCGCCGCTAATCCACGTACGTCCGCGGTACCCGCGTGTTGATGCCGCAGGTAATCTCATAAGGAATTGTATGCAAAATCGAAGCGAGCTCAGCAGCATCCGGTCCGGACCTGTCAGGGCCGAAGAGAGTCACTTCGTCGTACTGTTTGACGTCCGAGTCAGGCCCAAGATCAGCCAGGAACTTATCCATACATATCGTACCGACAACGGGGTAGGTTGTGCCGTTTATCAAGACCCGGCCGCGGTTTGACAGCCCTCTCCGGTATCCATCGGCGTATCCCGCCGAAACTGTCGCGATGATGGTACTCCGGCCGGTTGTGAAGGTGTGCCCGTAACTCAACGCAGTCCCTGCGGGTACCCGTTTTATGAACGACACCGGCGCGCGCACTTCCATCACCGGTTTCAGCAGCAACGGCGGATCCCTTTCAGGCGCGCCGGGATAACCGTATGCAGCGATACCGAGGCGGACCATGTCAAACCATGATTCCGGAAAACGCTGATGCGCCGCGGAGTTCGCGAGATGCACGGTCCCGGGAGAGATCCCGGCCTTTCTTATTTCGCCGATGCACCGGGAAAACCGCCGGATCTGTTCATCGGTATACGCCGTGTCGGCGTCGTCCGCAACCGGGAAGTGCGAGCAGATTCCCTCCAGGCTGAGCCCCGGCGTCCCGGCGATGAGCCTCGCGAGGACCGGTGCCCGCTCAGGCGTGCAGCCGATCGTCCCCATCCCGGTATCGATTTTAAGATGCAAGCGGGCGACTGCGCCCGCGGCTTTGGCGGCAGCGGCGTACCCGCGTATAAGGTCCTCGTCGGCCACCACGGCGCTGATCCCGTACTTGACCATGTCGATGCATTCGCGAGGAGCTGCAAGGCCGAGGAGGAGTACCTGCGCGGTGATTCCGGCCGCGCGCAATTCAAGCGCTTCGCCCGCCGTCACCACGCCAAAACAGTCGATCCCCATCTTCACCGCCGCCTGTGCTATTCCCACGGCGCCGTGTCCGTAGCCGTCCGCTTTTACCATAAGGCAGAGCCTGACCCTTCCGCCTGAGGCCGTCCGGATCGATGCCAGGTTTGAATGGAGATTTTGGAGATGTATCACGGCCCTGCAGTTTCGCATGGCGGGATGATAGACCAACAGCGCGAGTCTCACAAGTGCGGAAAAAGCCTTCCTTAAGTTGATGCTTCAGGCGCAAAAGTGTGTTATTATTGTATACAGAAATGAAATACCTCAAAAACACGGCGAAAATTCTGTTTTTTCTCACTGTATTTGTTGTCATAGCCTGTGGAAATGTCGGTTTGTTTCTGCCGGTGGAGAACGAAGAGCCGGCGGTAAGCATCACGAGCGTCACAAAAGGCGCCGTTCTGATGCCGGAAGACACTTTTGAGGTCTCGGTAGATTTCAACAGGGAAGAGTATTTCCCTGACCGGATGGTCATAGATCTGCGCGACTCAGGGGGAGAGGTCCTTTTTTCGGTGGAGCTCGATCAGGACGGGATATACGAACTTCCGTTGCCCGTCGCGCTCCCGCCGGACCTTGATGACGGCGTTTACGAAGTCGGCGTAACGGTCTTCCAGGAAGGCGAGGAGATTGCCTCGAGTGAAGCTCTCTTTTTCTTCGTTACTGAAGAGTATCAAATCAGGGCGATCACCGCATACCCGCAAATCTTCTATCCCGGGGGAAAGGGTCTGGTCATAGCGGATCTCGACATCCCCGAAAACTCAAATCCATACCTGCGGTGGAGCGCCGAGGGTACGGAAATTTACGCGGGCCCGTTGATGAACGGCGCAGACAGACTCCAACTCGACGTTCCGGATAGAGAGGGAGTCTATTCTATCCGGCTTGAGATCTTCCCGTTTGAACCGGGCGGGTTTTACGGCGGTTCCGGGGAGTCTGAAACCGCGGAAGGTGAGGGCGTACCGGGCTACGATTTCTTTTCTTTCATATCTCTTGAAGCGCAGTTTTTCGTGTCAAAGACCCAGGGCGGAAGCGAAGGTGAGCTTGGCCCTGAAAGAGACTATTACAGCCTGTTTCATTTCAGAGGAGAAGCGGTCGATTGGGGTTATCGCGGGACCGGAAATATCGCATCGCCGGTGGGCACCCCGATTCTCGACATCACCCGTGGCGTATTCGGGTTTCGGTTTGACGGAAGCGACGGTTTCACCGTTGATGAGCTGCTCCTGCCCGTCGAGGACGGTTACGTACAACCCTTTTCCTACTCGGCCCGTTTTGTAATCGATGCCCATGAAGGGATCGTCACCGCCATGCGCGACGGACGAAATGCGCCTGTTTTTTCGATGGGATTTCTGGACGGCAAGCTGACCGCGACGCTACTTGGCACCTCATCATCGGTGGAGCGGCTGTTCTACGAGGAGGTCGGCGCGGAGCTTACGCTCACAGTTCTGCCGGGAGACGGAGAAATCCGGTATCTCTGGTTTGTGGACGGGGTGCTTCTCGGAGACGACAGAGCTTCATACGAACCGGTGCAAATCGCTCCCGGCGGGCTGACGGTTATCGGCGGAGCAGGCGGGATGCTCGGGATTGTGGATGAGCTCGGTGTCTACTACCGTCTTACCGATGCAGGCCCTGAAACTGACGCTGATGTTTTCCTCAGGGCGATGGAGCGCTCATACGGTGACGATCTTGTGTTTGCGGAGGGTTTTGACGGGACGGTATTGCCTGATCAGGTTGTGTTTTCGGGTGAGGAAGAAAGTTATACCCTGGACGGCGGCTCGCTTTTTCTTCCCGCCGGAACCAGCATCGCTTTTCCCTCGATTGGCCTTGATTTTGACTCGCTTGTAATGGAGATCGCCTTGAGCGGTGAAAGCCGTGAAGACGGAGGAACGGCGGAAGCCGGGGGGCAAGCCGGAATTGTACTGAGAGAATCTTCAGACGATACGCCGTTGTACGATCTGTCCGGGGATGTTGTTGAATTGCAGGACGATAGTATTCTCACCGTGACCATCGGTGTAACGGATAACGGATTCGTTGCAGCTCACGGTGAAAAAACATACCCTATCGGCACGATCAAAGACGGTATAGACCTGCTCATAGAGAACCGGGGAGAAAATGGAGAGCTTGAAATCAAGAGCCTGCTCATCTTCAAGAACCGGACGCAATCGAATACAGAGACTCCTCACTAGCGCATTGGCTCAACTGACGGCGGCGCCCGGGAAAAAAATATCCATATTTATTGCCTTGTTCCTTGGTTTCGCCGGAGTCGGGGCGGCCCAGGACATCACGGAAAAAAAAGACCTTGCAGTCTTTTCTTTGAGTTATTACCAGTGGCAGGTTCCGGGAGGAGCTCTTTCTCTCGTTGATTCGCAGATACGCAGAGTTTTCACGGGGATCGGTCGTTTCAACGTGATCGGTATGGAGTACCGGCTTGATTCCGCAGGAATCGACGAATTCATTTCCAAGATCAAGGAAGTCAAGGAAAGGGAGATCGAATTACCCGAGACGGTGCGGCTTGGCCAGGAGGCGTTTACCGAGGCGGATTTTAACAGGCTCATTGGGGCGTTTATCCTCGTGGTGCCCGTTATGAAAAGCTACGAGCTTGTGAGGCTCGACCGGAACGACTACACATCACGCATAGAGGTCTCCTTCAATTTCATAAACGTGGAAACCGCCGAGGCTTTCGGCTATTTCACCGTTGACGTTGACGCCCGCGCGGATACCGGAAGCATGGCGGTCAGGCTTGCAGCGGACCGCATCGCAGGAGAGCTGGTGTACAAACTCAAATCGGTCCCCGAGTTCCAGCTGAAAACGGGAATCATCGATGTCCGGGGCAGACAGGTGCTGCTCGAGTTCGGGACGAACATGGGCGTGAGGATCGGTGATGAATACGCCATTGTGACGGATATGGTGCTGCCGACCGGCCACGTGACAAGCGAAGAGACTGGTTTGCTCGTCATCAAGGAGGTCAAAGAAGAAATTTCGACGGCGACTCTCATCTACGCCGACCGCAAACCAAGTATCGGTGATCAGCTGCGGGAGGTCCCCAGGTTCGGGTTCGACACGGGTGCTGCCTTGCGCACCGTATTTGCACGCAACCTCTTGAGCTCGACGGATGCGGTTATGATGATTGGGGTGCGGCAAAGCACGTCGAGGGGGTTTCTCACTTATCGGCCGATCGTGGGGGTCGATTTTCCGTTCTCGCTTCTCGGGTACGTGCGTCTCCCGGGTTTGATGGTCAATATCTACGGCGGCGGTGAGATGGTATGGTATCTGCGGCGTTTCCAAATGGTTCCCACCGCGGCGATCGGCATCGGCGGGAGCGTTCCGCTGCATGAAGAAGAGAGTTTCCAGGTGTCCCACGCGGGAGGTTTTGTGGAAGTTGTGATGAGCTATCTTTTCAAACGGGACGTCCGGGTACAGCTCAATCTTGGATACTCCGGATGGTTCGGACTGTCGGCGTTGTCGGGCGATTCATACTACGGTCCTCACATCGGTATCGGCGGTACGTACAAGTATTGATTCAGCAGCCCATCGGACGATGAGGAAACAAATGGTGTTTACCAACAAGCTCTGGACAGTCACCGCGCTGGTTTTATTGCTCGTCTCCTGTGTGACCGGAGTGAGAAAGGGGCGACCTTCGGATACTCCGCTTTTTTACGGCCAGGGCACCGGAGCAACGGTTACCCAGTCGTTGAACGCCGCCAAACAGGATGTTCTCAGACAGGTAATCGACATCATCTTGAGCAAGGAAGTCAGGACCGCAAAGCATGATGAGCTTGATGGTTTATTCTTTTCGACCAGCCAAGCGAACGCTTATTTCCTGACCGATTCCCTGCAGGTTCTCGCGCAGGGGAAGGACGGTGAATTGTTCTATTCCAGCATCGGGATACGGGTTGATCTGAAGGCCGTCATCCGCACACTCGAGGGTAACAACATCTATGGCGGCCTGGTGAAGCCGGGCGCGGAGGTGCTCCTCGAGGACCGCGAACCGCCGGCCACCGTCGCCGTCCCCAACGGCACTCCGGGTGCGCCGGGCCGTGCGGCGGAAACAGGCGGCGGAACGGCAAAACCGGCGCCGATTTCCGAAAAGACCGCGGTGATCAGCGCTTATCTCGATTCACTGACTTTTCTCGTCTATTTCGACGCGGACACCCGTGTTGATCCTTTTCTGATGAAAGCGGCCGTAGGCATCGCCAACAGGTATCTGGTCGAGAACGGTGTAAATCTGATTGATCTCGATATTGTGGAATCGATCAAACGTGACCAGGAGCTCGCATACGAAGCGCAGATTGGAGAGCCTGTCGGACTGATCCAGTGGATTGCCCAGAAGCTGAATGCCGACATCTACGTGGAGATCGGCGCCGAAACGAGCTCCGAGACAAGAGACGGGAACTATTACGGACAGGCGAATGTCACCCTGAAGTTTTTTGATTCTTCAACGGCGGCCCTGCTCGCTTCGGCGACCTATCGCAGCCCACGCACGTTCAGCACATCCTCAGAGCTCGACGCGGTGAACAATGCGATCCAGTCGTCGGTATACCAGGCGATGCCCGCCGCTGTCGACCAGGCGTACCGGCGGGTTGAAAAGATGGCTGCCGAAGGGATACCTTACGAGCTCATCATTCTCAAGCCACCGGATTCCAGACTCATGCGCGATTTCATGAAGGAGCTCGAGTCGCGGACGCGTAAAGTCGAAATCATGAGCCAGAGCGCCGATGAGGCGCGCTACCGTGTCTATCTCATCGGAGCGATCGAAGACTTGCAGGATATCGTTTTCGACATTGCAGATTCCATGCAGGAGCTCAGCTATCTCGAGCTCGTGTATCTGCGCGGAAAATCGATTACCTTTACGAGCGGATTATGAGAAGCGTCGCGCCGGTGCGATGCGTTTTTCTACTTCTCCTTGCGGCGTTGGTTCAAGGCTGCTCGTCGGCCCCGGATTGGGTTGCCATACCGCCCGGAGAAACACCCGGAGAGATCTTCTTCACCGGCAGCGGTTCCGACACTGACGGCGACACTGCAAAGGCGGAAGAAGCCGCGGAAAACTCGCTTATCGTCTCGGTCACCAGATACCTCGGCGTACGCATCACTTCCGAATCAACCGTGGAAGCACGGGCAACACTCACCGAATACGAAGAGAGGATAACCGAGCTCATCAGGCAGGAATCCGCGGCATACGTGTCGGACTTGAAAATCGTCGACAAGCACATCGTCAAAAACAGAAGCGGAACGGTAGTGGTCCATCTGCTCGGCGCTTACGATCGCGCGGCTCTATCAGCCGAGAAAGAACGGCTCGCGGAGCTTTTCGCCGAGAGGATCGAGGCTGTCGCGGGCCCCGAACGGGAGGGTGACCGGTATACCGAATCAGGCAATCTGTATCTCGCCGCGGTGAGTTATCTTGCTTCGGCGACGGCCGCGCTTGCCGGCGACATAGACAACGCGCAGATTGTTGTCGATCGGGTGCTGCGGAAAGCAGCGGCCGCGGTATCGCGGATGGCGGTGCGGAAGCTCTCCTGGCCCCAGTCGGCCGCGGTAGGCCGGGAGATGCCGCAGGGTTTCTCGGTAGCGGTGAGCGGGCCTTCCGGCGGAATCTCCGAAGTGCTCTTTGACATAACCTGGCGGGAGACCAAACCCGGAGGGCGGGCGGGTTTGTCGAGCATCACAGCCAGGACCGGTCAGGACGGTGTCGTTGTCTTTGACCATCCTGCTCCGGGAACGGCCGGCGACGCCGTTGTTGTTTTCTCGCTCTCTTTCGCCTCGCAGCTTCAGCCGTTGAAACTCGCAGCAGGCAAAGAAGACGAGCTCGTGCGCGGCTTCGAGCAGACGGCCGCCGAAAAGACCCTCGAGTTCAGATTTCGGGTGCTTTCGGATTCGATGCGTCACCCCACCGCCGTTTACTTTGTCGATATTCTCGACGACGGGAGCATGAGAACCGATTCGGACACCGGGGCGGGATTATACCGCGCCCTCGCGGAGGCCGGTTTCCCGCTCGTCCCGTTTACCGGAGACCGGCGCCTCGC
>JAFGHN010000245.1 GCA_016930115.1 Spirochaetales bacterium
CTCCTATGCAGGCGCGTGTTCTCTTTCTCGAATCTTTTTACGGCGGTTCTCACCGTGATTTCGCCGACGGGCTTATCGAAAACTCGCGTCACCGTATCGACCTCCTCACACTTCCCGGGGCGTTCTGGAAGTGGCGAATCCGGGCCGCCGCGCTTTCATTTCTGAGGCGCATCGGCGATCCGGGTGAATACGATCTGATAGTGACTACAGATTTACTGAATCTCGCGGATCTTGCCGCTCTTCTCCCGCAACCGCTTCCGCCGATCATGCTGTACATGCATGAAAACCAGATCTCCTATCCGCTCCCGCCGGAAGACCGCATTGATTACCATTTGGGATTCGCGAATATCACTTCCGCTCTTATTGCAGACCGCATCGTCTTTAATTCTTACTTTCACTTGTCTACTTTTTTGAACACCTTGCCCCGGTTCCTGGACAGGATTCCCGATTTTGACTGTGCATGGGTCATACACGAAATAAAACGGAAAAGCTGCTTCATCTATCCCGGATGTAGCTTCGGCTACGGTGCGGCGGACGACGGTCATATTCGGGGAAAACGGCCGCTCATCGTCTGGAACCATCGCTGGGAGTTCGATAAGAATCCCGACGGGTTTTTCGGCGCGCTCGCGGAGATAGATGAAGCGGGGATCGATTTCGACCTTGCCATCATGGGTGAATGCTCACAGAAGGTCCCCAAACCGTTCCTTGCCGCAAAAGAGAGGTACGGCTCACGGGTACTTGTCTACGGTTACGTTGCATCGAGAGACGAATACTACGGCTGGTTACGGAAAGGCGACATTGTCATTAGCACGGCGCTTCAGGAGAATTTCGGGATCGCGATGGTCGAGGCTACCAGAATGGGTTGCTTTCCGCTGCTTCCCTCGAGGCTTTCGTACCCTGAGGTGCTTCCTCAGGGCTTTCACGGCACCTGCCTCTACTCCTCACGCAAGGACCTTGTTCAAAAACTCAAAAAAGCCCTCAGCGGGGCATTGCCCGCGAAAGTGAGCGGGCTGCCTGAAGCCATGAATCGATACGACTGGAGAAATCTCATCGGGATGTACGATGACTTGATTGAATCTGTGTGCAGAAAGCCTGCGTAAGGAAGCGAGTGTGGCGAAAAGAAAATGGGTGAGTTTTGACTCCTGGTATGGCGAGCTTTTCGATGACAGATGGCCTTTACTCAGGGCTTCGCTTCTGAAAGAGCCGGTGTACGCGGAGCTCAAGGAAGGGCTGCTCAAGCCGTATTATCTCGACGAGGCTTCATGTCTCGCCGCTGAAAGCCTTGAAGCCGAACCAGGGGACACTGTTCTCGATATGTGCGCGGCCCCCGGCGGGAAAACGCTGCTCATCGCCCTTGCCCTGGGCGGGAGCGGGCGGCTGGTCGCCAACGATCGGTCGGCGTCACGCAGGAGCAGGCTGAAACGCGTGCTCACCGAGTATTTGCCCGAGGCACTCCTATCAACGGTGGAGACCACATCCCACGACGCAACCAAATGGGGACTGTACGAACAGGATGCCTACGATCGGGTCTTGCTCGACGCGCCCTGCTCGTCCGAGCGTCACGTCATTCACTCCCCGGCTCACTTGTCGCGCTGGTCTCCATCGAGAAGCCGGAATCTCGCACATCAGGCATACGCCATGCTCTCCGCGGCTTATACCGCCGTCAAGCCGGGCGGTCTTGTTGTCTATAGTACCTGCGCCCTCTCCCCGCTTGAAAACGACGGTGTCATGAAAAAACTGCTTGCAAGGAGAAAGATCACCCTCGTCACTCCCCGTCTTCGATACGGAGAGCCAACCGAGTTCGGGGTTCAGGTAACACCTGACCGCGACGACGGCAGGGGGCCGATGTACATTTCAAGGTTCTGCAAATAGCATTATTCGCGTCAGTCGCCGTTCCTTCCTTGCCGGACCGCCTGTCAGTCGAGCCTTAGAATGTTGGTGATACACCCCGGCATTTCGTCCTGGTGGTGGGTGACATAGAGAACCTGGGTAGGCGTCCGGAAGCCGACGTGATCGATCATCGTAAGCACACGCTCCCGGTTGACAGGATCCAAACCCTGACAGGGCTCATCCAGCGCGAGGACTTGCGGATTTTTCACCAGAGCCCGTACGATGATGACCAGCCGTCTTTCTCCGTAGGAGAGTCTGCTGAAAACCCTATCCCGGAGATCTGCGATGCCAAGCCGGGTAATCCAGTCACTCGCCGCTGCCTGCTGCTCGGCGGTAGGCCTCCGGTAGAGCCCCTTGGAGTCGAAAAAACCGGATACCACCACATCAAAAACCCGCATATCAAGCCGGTAACCGGCCTGAAGATGCGGTGAGACAAGCCCGATACGCTGCTTGATTTCCCAGATACTTTCGCCGCTGCCCCGCTTTTTTCCAAAGAGGCGTATATCGTTTGCGTACGCCTGGAGGTTGTCGGCATAGATCAGGTTGATCATCGTCGTCTTCCCGGCGCCGTTGGGGCCGAGAATTGCCCAATTCTCATTGCGCCTCATGGTCCAGTTGAGCGCGCGGAGCGCGTAGGTCTCTCCATAACGCACATTGACATCGTGAAATTCAATCACCGGCTCATCACCGGCCGGCGATACCGACCGTGATGCTTCTTGTGATGAGTGGTGCTTCCTCCGGTCTCGGCCGTACACGCTGTCGAGGGTTTCCGGGGTCAGCACTTCGTCCTTCAAGCCCTGGCACAGTACTCTGCACTCTTTCACGCAGAGAACATGCGATATCTCAGGGATGATCTCATCATGCCTGTGGGTAATGAGTACCATATGAAGACCGCCGCGCGCCAATTCTCCCAGCAATCCCTCGAGCTTCTTATGCGACGCGGCGTCCAGGCCATCGAACGGTTCATCAAGAATCAGCAGCTCAGGCTTTCTCATCAGCGCCCGGACGATAAGAACCTTTCTTATCTCGCCGTTTGAAAGAAACCGCAGCGGGCGATCGAGAAGCCCGCCGAGAGCGAAGGTATCGATCAGCTTCGCGAGATATGACGAGTCGGGTGCTTCGGTTCCCTCCAGGATAGTCTGCAGGGCTGTCGTCAGATTATCCTCGTTGCCGCTGGCGAACCGGCCCATGTCCCCGGCGGCATCCAACGCCATGAGCCTTCTGTATAACTCGAAGGAGACAAGCCCGATCCCGTCATACCCGTTGTTGCCGCTGTGGCGGTGTATCCGGCCGGCCGAACAAGGAAGCTCCCCGCGGAGAGCTCTCGCGAGGGAGGTCTTGCCCGAGGCGTTGGACCCCAGAATCGCCCATTGCTCACCCTCCCGGATCTTCCAGTTCGTATCCGGGAAGACCACCCGGTCCCACAATCGAATAGTCACCTTTTCGAGTTCGATCAATACCCGTGGCGAAGACATTGTTTGGTTTGGCATAAACACGCCCATCATTTAACACCCCGCCGGATTGGTCAACCCTTACCGGAGCACTTGATCAACGGCGGAGATACATTGTATATGCAAGCATGTCGTTCCAAACCGTCGGTTTCACGGCACTCTTGTGCCTGCTCCCGATATCCGAGCTCCGCGGCGCTATTCCCTACGGGATGGCAAAGGATCTTCCCCTCATCTTTCTTATCCCTTTCTGTATTGTCCTCAAC
>JAFGHN010000246.1 GCA_016930115.1 Spirochaetales bacterium
ACGATAATTGCTGCTGTTTTTTTCCTGTTCATGATGAATCCTCCTTCATGTTCCGGATGTAATATAACTACGTGAAATTACAGAAACCTTTCAGGAGAATTACATTTTTGTAATGTGCCCGGGCGCCGACGCGGCTGCGATGATTTTGTCAGTAGAGGGTGACCGTGAACTTCGACCCTTTTCCGGCCCGGCTTTCGGCTTCTACCGTTCCCCCGTGAGCTTCCACTATCGCTTTCACAAGCCCGAGGCCAAGACCGAGACCGGGGGCGGACCTGCTCTTGTCGCCTCTGAAAAGCCGCTCCCAGATGTGCGGCATATCTTCAGGCGGAATCCCGATTCCGGTATCGGCGACCGTGAGGGTGGTGAACAAGCGTCCGCCGCCGTTTTCGCTGGACTCCCGCGCGCCGGTCCGCGCCCCCGCGGGCGCCGGCGTGTTGTAAACGGCAACGTCTATCCTGTCCCCCACCCGGGTGTACTTTACGGCGTTATCGAGGAGATTGGTCACCACTTGTCTGAATCTGTCTACATCAACCGTGGCATGCACGGGCCTCGCCGCGTCACAATGAAGGGTCACCCCTTTTTCTTCTGCCAGGTAGCTGTAGAACTCAACGAGATCGGTGACGAGGCCGGAAAGATCGACAGTCACCCTGCTCAGCTTCATCACGCCTGATTCGGCTTCCGAGATATCCATAAGCGCGTTGAGCATCTTGCGGATATGCTCCGCTTCCTCAAGGGCGCCGCCAAGCTCCGGATTCGCATCCCCGTTCCGGTCGCCGTCGGCGGCGGAAGCCGCTTCAAGCTTTTGCCTGAGCCTTGTCATGGGGGTCCGCAAGTCATGGGCTACGTTGTCCAAAGAAATACGCATCCTTTCGATGAGCCTCTCGATACGTTCGAGCATTTGGTTGAAAAGATCGGTCAATTCGTCAAGCTCGTCCCCTCGTCCGCTCACTTTCAGTCTTTGATCCATGCTGCCGGTTTCGATGATTCCTCTGGTCACCGAAATGAGGGAATTAACCGGTTTGACCATTCTTGATGAAAAGAGCAACCCGGCCAAAAAGCCCAACGCGACTATCGGAACGAGAGCGATGACATAGATCGATCTGAACCGTGAGAGGAGGAGTTGCCTTTCGGCGCTGCTCGCGCCGATCTGCAGGATATTCCCGTCGGGCAGTGTCAAGGATATGACATCAAGCCGGCTCTTACCGTCGAGCGAAGGAATCTTCAGCGTTTCTTCGGCACTGAAGGGATCTGTCGTTTCCAGCCTTCCGATATCGTAAGACTTCCAGCTTGTTGGATGATAGAAAGCGAGCGTCTTGTTGGTGCTCGACGCGATGCGCAGGAGAAACGGATCGTAGTCGGTGAGAAACGTTTCGATGTTCAGAGCGCGCTGAATCGCCACCGCGCCCCCGGTTTGGTAGATCGCCCAAAACTCGATTGTTCTCGCTTCCAGGCTTCTTGTGTCTTCCCGGACCAGGACGTTGTACTGGAACAGGTAGAAGGCAAGAAAGAGGAGCGCTGAGGTGACGATAAAGATCACCGAAAAGAGCGCGGCGATTTTAAACTTGAGGGACTTTAAGAACATATCCGACGCCTCTGACGGTGTGAAGCATTTTTTCTTCGAAATCCTTGTCAATCTTGTTCCGGAGCCGGTGAACAAGAACATCCACTACGTTTGTCTGCGGATCGAAATGATAATCCCACACATGCTCGAGGATCATTGTCTTTGAAACGACGTCTCCCGCATTTCTCATCAGGTACTCCAAGAGAGCAAACTCCCTCGGTTGCAGCTCAATCGGCTGCCCGCCTCTTGCGACCTCACGGGAAAGCAGGTCCATCCGCAAGTCTCCGACGGAGAGATCGCTAACCGGCTGGCGGATATTCGCCCGTCGTATCAACGCCTGCAGTCTGACAAGCAGCTCTGAGAAGGAAAACGGCTTTGTGATGTAATCGTCACCCCCTGATTTGAAACCGCGTATTTTGTCGTCAAGGGTGTTTTTCGCACTCAGTATGAGAACCGGCGTGTGTACCCCCTCCCGCCGCAACTTCTCGATGAGCGTGATCCCGTCCATCCCCGGGAGCATGATGTCAACCACCAGAGCATCATAGACAACCTCGGAAGCCATGTGGTAGCCGTCGTCGCCTGTTGCGCTTGAATCTACGGTGAAACCGGCTTCCCGGAGGCCTTTTGACACGTAAGTGGCTATCTGCTCATCGTCTTCGATAATGAGAACATGCATGAGGCTTCTATCTCTCCTTTGTGACGAACTTATACCCGTAGCCTCTCACCGTAACGATGCGAGCGGGGCGCTTCTTTTCTCCTATCTTCCGCCTGAGCCACGCCACGTGTACGTCTACGGTCCTGCTCGTTGTGTTCGCCTCGTACCCCCAAACCGCGTCCAGGAGCTCATCCCGGGTGTATACCCGGTTTGGATGTTGAACAAAGAACTCGAGCAGCCGATACTCCTGCGCATTGAGAGTTACGGGTTTGCCCGTTTTCAGCAGTTCCTGCGAAGCCGTATCCAGAACATACTCGTCAAAGGCGTATTGCGTGCCTTTGGGTGTTTTCAGTTGTCCGGGTACCGCCGAGCGCCGCAGCAGCGCCCGCATCCTGGCTATGAGCACTTGCATATCAAAAGGCTTTGCCAGATAATCGTCCGCGCCCAAACGCAGACCCATAATCATATCGAGATTTGAACCCTTTGCCGTAAGCATCAGGATGGGTGTTTGGATCGAGGATTCCCGCAGGTTCTGGCATATCTGGAAACCATCCCTTCCGGGAAGCATCAAATCGAGGACTATCAGATCGAATTCTCCCCGGCGCGCCTTTTCTTCAGCCCGCGCGCCGTTCGCTTCGGTGAAGACCGCAAACCCTTCATCCTTTAACCTGTCTTCCAGAGCGAGGAGGAGGCCCGGCTCGTCTTCCACAACAAGGATACGCTCTTTCATACCTGGCTCCTCGTTACGCCATCCGGACGGGGATTCTCACGGTGAATCTGACACCGGGTTTTGAAATCCCCGCCATGTCCTGATAGGGGCTTTCTACGCCAACTTGCCCGCCAAGCTGGTCCACCACTTTCCGCACGATGTGCAACCCCAGACCGCTTCCGGGTATCTGTTGGGCTTTGCTACGCTCGCCTCTGACAAACGGTTCGAATATTCGTTTCATCTCTTGCTGAGCGATGCCCGGACCGTCGTCTTCAACGATAATATACAGAAGCCGCGGCGGCCGGGTCCGCAGCTGCACCCGCACTTGCGCGCTCTTTGCTCCGGTATCAGCGATACCGTGGCGAAGCGCGTTTACGATCAGGTTTTCCGAGATGATTCTCAAAGCTTCGGGATCGCTCTGCACCGTGGCGATTTGCGTATCCTTTGAAAACAGAATACCGGCTCCCTTGTCCTCGGCGGCCGGCAAGAGGTTCTGCACTATCTCGCCGAAGAAGCTTTCAAGGTGTATCTCTTCAGAGCGTATGGAAACATCGTTTCTTGATTGTATACCCGAGTACAGAAGTATACTTTCTACCATCTTGCCCAGGCGATGCGACTGCGCCTGTATGATCGTCCCGTATTTCTTTACTTTGCCCGGATCGTCCACAATCCCCCGGACAAGATTGTCCGAGGTCGCGCTTATCACCGACAGTGGTGTTCGCAGCTCATGGCTCATCGAAGTCACAAAATCACGCTCGCGGTTTCTCAAGCCCTCCGTTCTGGCAAGCAGCACGTACAGAACGAAATACGCGCTGAGTAAAAGGATAAGCGTACCGATGCTCAACAGAAGGCTCGAGATCATGCGCCGGCGCATCGCCGACTCGAGCGACCTGTCGGGGTGATAGATCTCAAGCATCGGAATATTCGTCCGGATCTCCTGCGGAGAGAAATGTTGCGGATCGATATTTGGGAATCCGGAGGCCCGCAAAAACCAGAAACGGGAGACCGGATTTTCCATAGC
>JAFGHN010000035.1 GCA_016930115.1 Spirochaetales bacterium
GCAGCGATTTCATCGAATTGTAATACTGCTGGCGCGATGTATTTGCATCCGTCCGCGCTTCTTCGAGCTGTGAATAGGTTATGTCGTCGAGATCGTACCGTTTCTGATAGATCTCGTATTTCCTTTCCGCCAGTTTCATCGCGCGATCGGCTGAATCCAGATCGAGCTGCCCCTTCAAGAGATTGAGGGCGGCGACTTCCGCCTGCATCGGTATACTGTTTTTGAGATTGGCAAGCTGGATTTCGGCCTTTCGTAGCGTCTCCCACTCCTTCCACGCCGTTTGAGTACCGGCGAAAGGGTTGAAGGCAAGCCGTACACTCGCTGTGGCCGTATCGGCTCTATCATCAAAGAAGGTGTCACCCAGGCTTGCGGAGACGCTCAACTCAGGAATAATCGGCACGGTCACGCTGCCGTCTATATCCACCGTGTGCTCACTCACCTGCTGCGTCTGCTGGGTGTCCTGCGCGCCGCCGGCGGGCGTATAGTTGTAACCGCTTGAAAGCGACAGGCTCGATTTGTCGAGGGTGAAAATCTGTGAAATCGTCTCCCGCGCATCGGCGAGGTTCTTCTCGGCGTCTTTTATCTGTCTGTTGTGTTCGAGCGAGTATGCGGCGATATCGGATACGCTCATCACCGCCTGCGAGAATGCCCGTGGAGAAACCGCAAGGGCGATCAGAATCACCAGGACGCCCGTGAGGCCGCCGGCGCGACGATGTTGTGGGCTCCCTCGCATATTATCCCTCCCGTATGGCGTCAGCGATGCCGATGTTGAGCACGGAGAAGACGGGGAAGACACCAAACACCCCTCCAATCACAACCGCCGAAATGGAGCCGATCAGCACCGAGTCCCAGGTGATAACACCCCCAACCTGGGAAGCTTCGACACCCGAAAAAATCGGGAGGATCAGATTGGTCAATGGACCTGAAAGCACAAAGGCAAGCCCTATCCCGATGATCACACTTATCAGACTCACCACCGTAGACCTGGCAAAAAACTCCCGGATGATCGCCTTTCGTGAAGCGCCGAGCGCGCGTTCGAGTGCAATCTCCCGGGACCTGCCCAGGGCCTCCACGAGCATGATGCTCAAGATGCCGATTGAAGCCGCGGCAAGTAGTATGAAACCGAGAAGATTCACCACGAGGGAGAAGGTATTGACGGTGTTCCGCATCTCGGCAAGATATTCGCCCGACCCCGATGGGCTTCCTTCCCATATCTCTACCGTGAAATCATCACCGTAATTTCGGGTAAGCACTTCCCGTAACTGCGCCTCAGCCGTCTCGAAACTGACGCCTTTTATGAGCACGATGCCCCTGCCGGAAACGAACCGGGTGACTTGCGCCACGTTCATCGAAAAACGGCCGCCGCCTCCGGCGCCCTGCATCATCGCGCCAAAAGAGGATGAATACGGGACGATCATGTCGCCAATGCCGTGGGATTTTCGCTGGAGCTCCGATGGCTCCCGGAAAACACCGGTAATCTCAAAGGGATCGCTGTAAGCGCGGAACCCGCGGGCGGAAGCCTGGTTGCTTTGCAGTTCTTGAGGCAATTCGATTGAAGGAGGTTTGAGCACCTGGCCGACCGCATCAACCGCGGAGCCGAAGAGGATCTCCGCAAGAGCTTCCGATATGACCGCTTTTCTGTTGCCCGCTTCGACATCGGCGGCATCAAAGAAGGAACCGGCGACTGTCTCGAGATTCATGACCGTGCCGTAGTTCTCGTTTGCCCCAAGAATGTTGCGTACACGATAGGTAGTCCCGTCCACCACGAACTCGCTGAAACCGACGTTGGTGACCGGAGTCACCGCGACAACACCGGACACCTCGGTTGAAATGATATCGAGAATATGCTCGTCGCTCTGGGGCGGACGGACCGATTCCAATTCGCCTTCGCTGTTGAATTGCGCGTTGGCGTAGTTGACGACGATCCCCTCCTTGGCAAGCTGTTCGTCCATCAGACGAGTGAAGGTTGAGCTCATCCCCAGGGCGAAAATGAGCACCCCTACCCCGACACCCACGGTGGCGAGTGTCAGTATTGTTTTCAGCGGCGATCTGGCCATGCCGGAAAAGGCCGATTGAATTGTCCTATACATAATGCACTCCTATTCGTATCTCAAGGCATCGGCCGCGGGGATACGTGAGGCCTGGAGAGCGGGGATGACCGTGAGGGATGTGGTTATCGCCCACGCTGCAAGGATGCCGAGAAAGAGCATCGCGGAAACAACCGCGCCGCCGGATATGGCGAGAAGCATCAGCTTTGAAATGAGAAGCGAGATGGCGGTACCGAGCAAGGCCCCGGATACACCGAGGATGAGGGCTTCGATAAAAAACAGACCGAACACGTCTTTGATCGATGCGCCAAGGGCCTTGAGAATACCGACATTCTTCCGTTTCCTCATCGCTCTTCCAAGAAGGATGTTCGACACGTTGACTGAGGCGATGAGCAAACCTGCCACGGCGAGAAAGAGGATAACCGATACCAGTCTCGCGGTCCTGTCCTGCGCCGCTTCAACTTCGACCCTTGGAACGGTAATGACCACCTGACCCTCGCCGTAGTTTTGGGAAAACCATTCGGCAAGCTGAGATTTCGCCTCATCGAGCCGGTCCGGATCGTATACCGTGAAGTGGAGAGCGGTGCCCCGGCCGATGAATTGCCGCGCGAATTGCGGGATTCTATCGATATCGATGTACTGCTGCGGTATGAAAGCCGTACCGTCGATTGATGTGCCGGTTGTCTCGAGTATCCCGACTATCTTGTACAGGTTTCGCATGATCAGCACCTCGCGTCCGAGCGAGGCGTCGTCTTCAAAGAGGGTTGCCGCAAGCTCAGAGCCAAGCACCATCACCTGAGCGTTTTGTTCTATCTCTCCGGCGGTAAAGAGGCTGCCCTCGGAGACATTGAGGTTCCAGGCGGAAAAATATTCGAGGCTCACGCGCATCCCCGGCATCTGTTCGATAACCGGTTGCGGTCCGTCGAGCGATTCGAGGATACCGGAAAAGAAATCCTCCCCCACGGGCGGCGCGGCGGGCCCTTCACGCTCATTGCCCCGCGCGGCGGCGCCCTCACCGGCGCCCGCGCTCCTGTCTTCAGACGGCGGGGCGCCCTCATCCGGAGGCGGCCCCATCATCATGAAGCCGTCGCCGGCGGGAGCCGCGCCGCCGCCGTCCTGCAGCTGCCTGTTTTCAAACTGGGCGATCATGGCCTGGGTCATCACCCGCAGCTCCATCCTGTCGGCGACATACGCATACTCGACATCCGGAACGTCATCCTTCGCAACAAGATCACGGGAGCTGATAAACGCGCTTCCGTCGCTTATTTGCGGCGCCGCCGGAAGATCCATATCTTCTGCGCTTTCACGGACCCTGACCACGACTTCTCTATAGGGCACCTGGGAGAGAAGGTCATTCTTGGCTTTGACCGAGTAAGAGATGAGCGAGATCCCCGCGGCCGTCGCGCCGATTCCAAGAGCGATACCGAATATGAGCAGGAGGGACTCCACCGGCCGTTTCCGGATGGACCTCAAGCTCATCCTTACATCTTCGCCGATGTTCATGCCACCTCCCCGTGCAGCTTTCCGTCCTGGAGCTGTATCAGCCGTTTTGCACGCCGGGCCTGCGCGTCATTGTGAGTGACCATGACGATGGTGACCCCCTGTTTGTTCAGGTCTTCCAGGGTCTGCAGGATCTCCTCTCCTTTTTCAGTGGGCAGATTTCCCGTCGGTTCATCGGCAAGAATCAGATCCGGTTCGTTCGCCAACGCGCGGGCGATGGCTACCCGCTGCTGCTCGCCGCCGCTCATCATGGTGGGAAGGTGATGCAACCGGTGGCTGAGACCGATCCAGTCGAGCAGCTCCGCTGCTCTCGCCTTGCGCTGCGAAAAGGAGACACCCGCATAGCTCATGGGGAGCATCACGTTTTCCATCGCGCTGAGCTCGGGAAACAGGTTGAAGCTCTGGAACACGAACCCGAAGTGTTTGTTGCGTATCCGCGCCCGCTCCTTGTCGGGAAGGTTGGTGATATTGTGTCCCTCGAGGAGGTACCTGCCCCCGGTGGGGTTGTCAAGAATGCCGATAATGTTCAGCAATGTCGACTTACCTGAGCCCGATGGTCCCATGATCGCGACGTACTCGCCTTCCCCTATTGTGAGGGACACTTCATCAAGGGCGGTCACGGTCATCTGACCGAGATTGTATTTCTTATCGATGCTTTCCAGTGTTATCATTGTCACTCTCCTTTCAGAAGCTGAATGTTCTTGTATTCGATAAAGTTCTGATAGCCGCTTGTAATTACTTCATCGCCGGCCTCTACCCCTTTGAGGACCTCTACGTTGTTCCCCTGAATTTTGCCAAAGGTCACTTCCCTTCTCTCGGCGGTATTCCCGTTCACCACATAGAGA
Organism: Spirochaetales bacterium; assembly: GCA_016930115.1. Taxonomy (GTDB): domain Bacteria; phylum Spirochaetota; class Spirochaetia; order ARS1246; family ARS1246; genus JAFGHN01. The sequence goes on from JAFGHN010000035.1 coordinate 4,394, forward strand.
TACCGCTGGCTCCCGGTGGTCAGGTAGGGCCCCCTCGGCAACAAGAGCGCCCCTTCCTTGACGCCAAGCTCGAACTCGCCGACGACGGTGGTGCCTTGCAGAAGGGTGCCGCTCTCCGCAGACGGCTTGACCTTTACGGTTATCGTGGCGCCGAGACCGTCACTCGACATCTGCGCCACCTGCCCGACGCTCGCAACCGTTCCGATACTTTTCACGTTGTTTATTGTGAGCGTGACCGTGCGGCCTTCGGAGATGGCGGAAGCGTATTGCTCATCGACGTCAAGCTCGATGATCGCCGAACCGGGGTCCACAATGACAAACAGGACCTGACCGGCCTTGATGGCGCTCCCGGGCACGCCGATGGTACCGTCGATTTCCAGAATCTGCCCGGTCATCGGGCTCCTGATGGTAGCTTCCTCTATTTCGGCTTTGAGCCTGGCGATTTTCGTTTCTATTCCCGCGATGTTTGCCCGGTTGATCTCTACATCAAGAGCCTGGAGGGCCTTGTCCTCTTCAAGCTGGAGCTCCTTCTCAACCCTGTTGTCCCGCAGTTCTTCAACCTGCTTTTCCGCGGTTTCAAGATCGGATCTCCGGGAGGCGTTTATCCGGACAAGCTCCGCCAACCTGTCGCGTTCCTCCTCGGCTTCCGCAATCTGTTTCTTCAAGTTCTGAATTTCACGCTCGGCCCTTTTGTTCATGATCAGATCCTGCTGCGCCGACTTCTCAAGGCTCTTTTCTGCCGAATCAAAACTTGACACAAGATCATCGAGCTCTTCTAACATATCCGGGACATCAAGCCGGGCAAGCGCCTGGCCTTTCACGACCGATTCACCCTCACCGACGAAGAGCGCGTCCGCTTCGCCCGCCTGGGGGCTGGCAACTTGAATCTGCACGGGGATTTCAACGGAGCCGCTCGCCTGGGTGGTCTGTGCAAGGTCTCCTACCATGACCACGCTGGTGGTGAAGCTCTTAAGCTTGTAGGTATCTTCCCGCGGCACGAGGAGCAGGTAGGCAACTCCGGTCAACGCGAGCACCAGGATCACCACGATGACGGCGATCCAGCGCTGTCTCTTCTGCTGCGGCGTTCTAAACGGCTTTACGTTTGATTCGTTTACGATCTTTGATCTCTCTTCCAGCATGGTTTACCTCCCGCCTGCGGTTACTATAGATCGGAGTTCCCCTCGCGGTGGTTAAGAGCAGGTAAAATTGATGTTAACTATGTAAAATCACTTATTCAGGTTTATCGATCTCCCTTTCACCCGGCGTCGAGAGTGATTACACTAAGGGATATGAGGTTGAAACGGCCGAAACGTTTGTTTTTCCAGTTGTTCGGTTTGGCGCTCGCCCTTGGTGCAATCACGCTCGGCTACTATCAGATACGATGGATACGGACCTCGCTGCAGGTTGAGCGGCAACGGATACTCAATGAGATACACCATTCCGGCGAGAGGGCGCTTGATGAAACTTTTGACGAGGTCCGCGCCCTCATATCATTTTCGTACCTTTCCCCGCAACATATCGAGGAAGAAAACTGGAAGCAGGTGGCCGATTCTCTTGCAATCTGGAAAGAAGAGAGCGACTTCCCGGATCTGCTGAGAAACGTCTTTATCATTCCCGCAGCGGCCGGAATTCCTTACCTGGCATTCGATGAGGCGAGCCGGGGGTTTATAGAGATAGAACCTCCTGCAGATCTTGTCCATTACCAGGAATACCTTGGTGCGGGAAGTGTTTTGGATGCATACCGCCGGACCTATCTTTCGCTGCTTTCAAAGGGATACTTCATCTTTCCTCTTTTCTACCGGAATCCCGGTACCCCGGGCGCCGGAATCGATTCTCCTTATTCCACATACGCGTTCCTCGCGATCGAGGTGGATTCAGAGCTGCTCTTCTCGGGAGTCCTTGA
>JAFGHN010000247.1 GCA_016930115.1 Spirochaetales bacterium
GCAATCCGACATAAGGCAAGTGCCGGCGGAACGAATCGTGGGCATGGGATGCGCGTTGGTTCCCGAGGGACGCCAGGTCTTTGCGCCGCTGACGGTCAAGGAGAACCTGCTGCTGGGTGGCTACCAGCGTTTCAACGGGAAAACCCGGAAGAAAATCGCGACGACAATGGAGAACATCTACGGCCTGTTCCCCGTGCTGGAAAAGCGGGAGAAACAGCTTGCCGGAACGCTCTCAGGGGGCGAACAGCAGATGCTGGCTATAGGAAGGGCCCTGATGAGCGAACCGGATTTTTTGATGATGGATGAACCTTCCATGGGGATCGCTCCGATTATCGTCTCCAATATTTTCAAGGCAATAGGCAAGCTGCGGGAAGCGGGGCGGACGATTCTCCTTATCGAACAGAACGCAACCGCCGCGCTGAAGATTGCCGACCGGGGCTACGTCATGGAAACGGGGGCCATCGTTTTGGAAGGAACTTCCGAAGAACTGCTCGACAATAACGACGTACAACGCGCTTATCTGGGGAAAGACTATAAACGGATAGATGAATGAGTGAGCGGAGGCTGCCATGATATACTCGCGAGAATATGAATCAATGCTGAGGGAAGACCTGGAACAGCTCCAGCTCGAGCGTCTCCAGGCTACCCTCAACCGCGTCTATCGCAACGTCGCCTTTTACAAGCAGTCTTTCGACCGGCTGGGAGTCGATATCGAGAAAATAAAGGGTATCGGTGATTTGAAACAACTTCCCTTCACCACGAAGGACGACCTGCGGGATAGCTATCCCTACGACATGTTTGCCGTGCCGCTGCGGGACATCGTTCGAATCCACTCGACCTCGGGCACCACGGGAAATCCCATTGTAGTGGGCTACACGCGGAACGATATCACTATCTGGGCATCGCTGGTTGCCCGCGTCCTGACGGCAGCCGGGATTACCAGTCAGGATTTTGTGCAAATAGCTTTTCATTACGGCCTCTTCACCGGCGGTTTTGGATTCCACTACGGCGCCGAGAAAATCGGCGCTTCGGTCATTCCCTCCTCCACCGAAGACGTCCGGAAGCAAATTACGATCCTCAAGGACTATAAGACCTCCGCACTTATCAGCACGCCCGGTTACGCGCTCCATATCGGAGTGCTCCTTGAAGAGCAGAAGATCCACCCTGAACAGCTATTCTTGAAAAAAGGAATTTTCGGCGCAGAGCCCTGGAGTGAAAGCCTGCGGGCCCAAATTGAAGAAAAGCTTCATATTGAGGCATACGACAACTACGGTTTGACGGAGGTCCTCGGTCCCGGCGTTGCCTTTGAATGCCCGCAGAGAGACGGTCTCCATGTAAACGAAGACCATGTAATCGTTGAAGTGGTACATCCTGAAACTCTCGAGCCCCTCGGTTACGGCGAAGAGGGCGAGTTGGTGTTTACGACGATAACGAAGCAAGGCTTTCCGCTCATCCGTTTCAGAACGGGCGACATTTCATCGCTTATCGAAGCGCCCTGCAAATGCGGCAGAACTCTTGTGCGAATGAAACGCATTACCGGCAGGACCGATGATATGATTATCGTTGAAGGCAACAACGTATTCCCGATGCAGATAGAACAGATACTTCTGGATATGAAAGGGGCGGCCCCGCACTACCAGATTATTCTCAAGCGCGAGGAAGGGCTGGACGCGATGCAAATCAACCTCGAGCTATCCGAGAAACTTGCTTCCTTTGACGAAATCAGGGGCCTCCAGAAGTTCGAGGAAGAGGTAGGCGAACGGATATACCGCGAGCTCGGGATAAGGGCCGGTGTTAATCTCGTTGAACCGATGACAATACGCAGGTCAGAAGGCGGAAAGCTCGAGAGGGTGATCGATCTCAGGGACTGATCGATGCGAAAGCCTAAACCACCTTCCCGAGTCTGAAAGCCTCGAGATTCACGTCAATCACATGGTCGCCCTTGGCGGCGAACAGCTCGACAATCGCCGCCTCGATTATCTTTTCGTCTATCGGCAAAGAGGAAGAAGCCGCTCCCACCATAACCATGTTTGTCGCAAGCATCGAACCGGCTTCACGGGCAAGAGCGTCGGAATCAACAATCCGGTATGCCGGCAATTTTTCTATCTGCGCAAGCACGCCGCCTGTGTCGGGGTAGTTGGAGATGTTTTCCACCGGATTCTTCGATGTGACAAGAATGCCGTCGGGCGCCAGGTAACCGATGTATCGCAGACTCTCAAGCGGTTCCATGCTCAAGATCATCGAAGCCGTAGCCGCTGCTATCAAGTCGGAGGCGATCTCTTTTTCAGATATCCGCAGGTTTGCCAGCACCGCCCCGCCGCGCTGCGCCATACCGTGAACTTCAGACTGTTTGACCTGGAAACCCGCTTTCATGGCCGATTGGGCTATGATGGCCCCGACGGACAGTACCCCCTGCCCGCCTACGCCGCAGAGAATAATATCGTACTTCATGATCGCTCCTTCCTTCGTGCGGTCCTTTTTGCGGTCTCCACACACTCGCGGACCGAAATGATCACCGACAATCCGCGGTGGGCAAGTTCCGCCCTGAGGACTTCCTTGTTCTCCTCGGTATACTTCCGGTGCGCGTTTATAGTGAACAAGTGCTTGGGATCCACTCCGATACCCTCGACGAGTTTCGATAGTTTTGACGAGGGGAAAAGCGTCTTCTGCCCACCTGTCATTGCAACGGTTTCGTTGTCCACGATGATGACCGTCATGTCCACATCGCCGGCCACCGCATCCATGAGCGGCGTAATCCCGGAATGCAGGAAAGTGCTATCGCCGATTACGGCGATGACGTTCGGCGCCCCGGCTTCCGCCGCGCCTTTGGCCATGCTCACCGAAGCGCCCATATCGACAATCGTCTCAGGCACCCGAAACGGCGGCAGCGCTCCAAGGGCGTAACAGCCGATGTCCGATGTCACCGTTGATTCATCGAGCTCATCTATCACTTCCTTGATGACGGTGAAGGTGTCCGCGTGGGGGCAGCCGCGGCAAAACTGAGGCGGCCGGTCGGGAACCACAAAACCGTCGAGGGTGAACCCCTTACGGAGAGGCAGGCCGAGCGCCGGCCTGATGTTGTCCGGATTGAGCTCACCGGTCACCGGCACTTTCCCGTTCAGCTTTCCAACCACCTCAATGGGCGAACCGCCAAAGCCCGTGAAGTATTTTTCGAGAAACGGGTAGCCCTCCTCGAGAAATATGATTTTTTTCACGTGTGCGGCTAGAGCCTTGAACTTCTCAGCAGGAGCGGGATAGGCGCCCACGTGCAGATGCGACGGAGCGTTTTCGAGCTCATCGATGTTTTCCAAATAATAGTTGCGGGCAATCCCTGAAGTAACCACGCCGATCTCGTTGTTGTCACGGTTTAAGGTGAGGACATTGTGGGGGCATGATTCCGTGTAACTTTGGAGTGCCGGCTGCTTCTCAACCAGGGCGGCGAAGTTCTTGCGTGCCATCGCAGGGAGGAGCAACCATCCGCCAAAGCGGCTGCACTTTGCGCGTGGTCTCTCTCCTGTCGCTTCCCCGGTCCGCACCACAGCCCGCGAATGTGCCAGGCGGGTTACCAGACGGACCATGACGGGAATATGGAAACGTTCGGAAAGATCGAAAGCTTCGCGGGTCATGTCGTAAGCTTCCTGCTGGTTGGCCGGCTCGAGACAGATAATCCGGGCAAAGTCGGCGTAGTAACGGCTGTCCTGCTCGTTCTGCGAGCTGTGCATTCCGGGATCGTCCGCGACTCCCA
>JAFGHN010000248.1 GCA_016930115.1 Spirochaetales bacterium
ATCGGCGGAAAATATATGCCGGCCAAGATGATCTTTGTCGACAACCTCATCGAAGGCAAGAAGACGCAGATTACCATTACCGACGTATCGATCGATCCGCTGCCGGATACGCTCTTCACAAAGGCGTACGTGGAAAGGGTGAACAGGTAGGAATATATGAAGCGCGCTTATGAAAACTTCAACCCTGCGTGCCTGCTTGCTCTGATCGCCGTGCTGGCTTTCGCGCCGCCGGTTTTCGCGGATTCCGGAGAAGGGAGCCCCATCGCTACCGATGAAGAGTCTTTATTCGGTGAGGCGGCCGGAGACGAGGAGGGCGCGGCGGACGCCCGCGATACCGGCTTTGAGGACGACCTGTTCGGCGAAGCGTCGGACGTGAACACGCCATTCATTCAGGAAGGCCGGTCGACCTCTGGAATCGGATCGACCCTGCTGGTTTCAGAAGGAGTCGAGCTCGGCGGTGAGTACTCATTCACCGCTTCGAGCGGCTGGCAATGGGATGAACCAACGGCTCTGCTGAGGGACCTGGCGGACCCGGATGTCGAACCCAAGGACGTGGATTTAGGCGCGACCGGTTCCGCTGCGGTGGACCTGAACGCAACGCTTTTCTTCGACGCCCGTCCGAGTGAGGATTTCCGTGTTTTCGGGAAAACCACTGTTACCCATCCCTTTGATGATAACGGCGGAATACGGAGCTTTGACGAAGTTTTTCATATAGACGAGCTTTTCAGCGATTTTGCCTGGAACGACACACTCTTCTTTAGAGGCGGAAAACACACCATCAACTGGGGAGTCGGTTATTTTTTCAGCCCGGCGGATCTCATCAACGTCACCGAGATAGATCCGGAGGATCCGGAGGCGGATAGGGAAGGGCCGGTGTCGCTGAAAATTCAATTCCCCTTCGGTGCGCACAATGCCTATCTCTACGGCATCGCCAACAGAGTCGATGCGCCTGAGGAGTTCGGCATCGCGGGCAAAGTCGAGCTCGTGTTCGGCGGTATGGAGTTTGGTGTTGGAGGATTATATCAAAAGGATACAGCACCCTCTGCAATGCTCACCGTTTCCGCGCCGCTTTACGACGTCGATGTCTTTGCCGAGGCCGTTTTCCGATACGGGTCCGACAGGACCTTTGTGACCGCACTCGATGCGCCTTCAACAGGTTACGAGCTGGTAATGTACGATGACGGGCTTTTCTTTAACGCCACCGTCGGTTTTTCCTTTCTCTATACCTTCGATGAGGTCGCCTCGTCTGTACATGTGGCCGGGCAGTATCTCTTTAACGGTGAAGGGTATGACGATCCATCTATCATAAAGGATTACCTCGGCTATATTATCGCGGCCAAGCTCTTTGACCCAAATATCGTTTCGGGCTTGTCCCCTTCCGACATGATGAATGCGGGAAAACATTACACCGCCTTTTCCGGGGGCTGGAACAGCGTGTTCGGCTCCGATTTTTCTACCCAGATGCTTTGGATGCATAATTACAGCGATGCATCGGGCTGGATCAGCCCGTCGTTGTCCGTGGCTTTAGTTGACGGATTGACGATTTCATTGAAAACTCCCTACAGGTACGGTGAAAAGGGAGGTGAATACAGCCCCGGTGGGGAATCGCTGTCGATTCAGTTGAGCGCGAATCTGGGATCGGGGCGCTACTAGCAATGAAAGCCCGTGTGCTCATCGTCGAAGACGAACTTGATCTTGCCGAGCTTATCCGGATGTATCTGAAGAAGGATGGTATAGAGTCGGAGATTTGCACCGACGCGGAATCCGCCGCAGAGATGCTTATCGGCGGCGCTTTCGATCTTCTCGTGCTGGACATCAACCTCCCCGGAATGGACGGATTTGAGCTGCTTCAGAAAATCCGTCCCAGTACATCCATTCCTGTTATTGTCGTTTCCGCTCGTGACGCGGATGAGGACATCATCATGGGTTTTGGCGCCGGCGCCGACGAGTTCGTCACGAAACCTTTTGCGCCGCGTGTTCTGGTAGCACGAATCCGGGCGCTGCTCAGACGCGTGCGGGCCAGCTTCCGCCACGAAATCTCCTTCGGCCCCTACAAAATGGATCTGGAAGGATACTACCTCGCCAGGGATGAACACCGGGTCGTCCTCTCATCCCGGGAGTTCGAAGTACTTCGACACCTCGTCATGAATCCCGGCCGGACCATGACGTCCGACGAGATATACGCAGAGGTCTGGGAAAACAGGTATGGCGACACGACCTCCGTAGCGGTCTATATCCGGAGAATCAGGCAGAAGCTCGAAGATGATCCGCAGAATCCTTTGTACATTCAGACTATTCATGGCAAGGGTTACCGGTTCAATCCGGAGATGCTGAACCCTCCGGCAGGCGACCTATGAGTCTCCGGCTGAAGTTTCTCGTGCTTGTCGCCGGGGCGGTACTCGCGCCGGTTTTCGTTTTTCTCATAGCATACCAATTCGACACTCAGTCGAAATCTTTTCTCGAGTACCGAAATTTGCTCGCACTGCACCACGCCTGGCGAAACGAATTGTCGGAGAGTCCGGTCGAAATGGCGGAGCTCGAAGCTTTTCTTGAGGAAGCTCCCGAATCTGTCGAGGTCCGTGTTTTTGATAGCCGGGGCGAAATGCTCTTCAGTCGCAAGCCCGGGGGTTTTCTCGTCTCCGGAGCGCAGGTTCGAATAACCGAAGACATTCCGGTAACGTTCGCCTCGGGCGAAAAAGGTATCGTGGTGGTGACCCGGCACGCGGGCCCGTTTTTCCGTAACGATGAAAGGTGGTACGTACCGCTGACAGGATTCGTTTTCACCGCCGTCATGGTTATCGTCATAGTTCAATCTGTCAACCGCTCCATTTCAGATCTCGAAAAAGCGACCCGGAAGATAGCCGAAGGCAATCTCGATTTCGAGCTGCCCATCAAAGGGCGCGACAAACTCGCTTCATTGACCAGGTCGTTCGAGAGTATGAGGGAGCATCTCAAAGAGGAGTATGCGAGAAGATCTCGGTTCATCATGGGAATCTCCCATGACTTGAAAACGCCTCTCGCGTCCGTCAGAGGATATACCGACGCGATCAGGGAGGGATACGCGGACACGCCGGAAAAGCTTGCCAAGTATATAGGGATAATCGAAGACAAAACAAAACTGCTGGAGTCGCGGATCGCGATGCTCATAGACTACGTGCAGCGTGAAACGGGTGAGTGGAAATTAAACCTGCAACCGGTTGAAATAGCGCCGCTGCTTGCGGAGATAGCGACGGTCCTGGAATCCGAAGCGACCTTGAGCGGGAGGACCTGGCTTTCCGACAATAAGGTACCCGGCGGTATTAGGATTCCGGTGGACGAAGGCATGTTCATGAGGGCCATGGAAAACCTTGTTCAAAACGCCATCCGGTATTCTCCTGAAGGAAGTACCGTCAGGTTTTCATGTCTTCAAGCCGGTGCTTCTCTCTTGGTGGCAATCTCCAACGAAGGCCCGGGCATCGACCCCGCCGATCTCCCGCATATTTTCGATCCTTTCGTCCGTGGCGCGAAGGACAGAAAGGGGCCTGGCTTCGGTCTTGGGCTTTCAACCGTGGAGGCCGTCATTTCGTCACACGGGTGGCGCATAACCGTCGACTCACAAGCAGGTGAGACGAGGTTTACGATTTCCATACCTCTCGGGGATGCCGCATCGTAACGTCCCGGCACTGTTTTCTCTTGGCTATTTTCGGTCTGAATGCTTATTGTATTGGTAATGTATACCTACTGCAGCACAAAGTGTATTTGGAGGAAGGTTTTATGAAAAGATATATGGCTTTTTTCGTGATGTTTTTTGTGGCCAGTTTTATTTTTGCCATGGATTCGGTCGAAGACGAGCTTAAGGGGATACTTCAGGAACAAGCCGATACGGTGATCAGCGATTTGACGTTTGGCGAAGTGGATGAACTGCTCAAACGTTTATCGGTCCCGATGCAGGAAGCGGCGTATGTCAAGGCTTCAAAGACCGCATCGCTGCTGATGCCCGGCAAAGGGCAGTTCATGAACGAAGACATTCTTTCAGGCCTCCTCTTCATGACGGCGGATATTGCCGTTGCCGCCGGGACCCTGGTTGGAAGTTATTTTTTGCTTCCGGCGGAGCTCAGGTTCGAAAACCTGGACTATTTCAATACTCCATTTGTTGAAATAGAGGCAGCCTGGACAAGCGCGGGGGAGTCGGCAACTCTAAAGGACTCCCTTGCCTATATGGGTGTTTGGACCGGCGGCATGATCCTCCACCACATCATCGCGGGATTTTCTGCCGGCCACGCCGGCAAACTTGCGCAGCAACGCATCGATGAGGGGATCGTGAGGTTTGAGCCGGTCACTTCTTTTTCAGGACATCCGCACTTCGGGTTCGGCGGGAGGATGAGGTTCTAACCGACCGGAGTGAGAATTGCCGCAACGCGCAACGTCTCCGGCGGCCCGGCGCGCCGCCGGCCACGGCGCCGATGACCGGGCGCCGGCAGTCGAGACGCCGGAACGACGTCATTGGCAAAACGCCCGCATCTTTGTAGAATCCCTGACATGATTCTCTACAGACCCGGCAACAGCGTCCCGCTCACTGATTTTGGAATCAGTATTCCCAGCGCCCCGGACAAGGCGGAGCGTGTTCTTCAAGCGCTCAGACAGCACGAGGTCCTCGGCCCACGCGAGGATGAGTGGCTCATCGGAGACGATGGTGTTGAGGTGACGAAGGAAGACATACTCCGGGTGCATTCGCCCGAATATGTCGG
>JAFGHN010000249.1 GCA_016930115.1 Spirochaetales bacterium
ATGGCATTCAACCAACCGTCACGGATGTGCCTCGTTCCGCAACTGGTGGAAGAGGAACAATTGAGCAATGCCGTTGCCTTGAACTCCGCGGCCATGAACGTCAATCGCGTTCTTGGACCGGCCGGTGCAGGATTGCTCATCGCTCCCCTCGGTATCGGTGGAGTATATTTCGCTTCCGCCGGCATTTACGTTGTTGCCATCATCACAACTATTATGATGAAGGTGCCGCTGAGCATTCCCAGAGAAGTAAAGACTTCTGTCCTGACCGACATGGGAGAAGCCTTTCGTTATGTCTACAAGGAAAAATCGATTTTCTCGCTGATACTCCTCGCACTGATCCCGATGACTCTCGCCCAGCCTTACATGACCCTCATGCCGATTTTTGCCGACAGTGTCCTCGGTGTCGGTGAGTCGGGATATGGTTTTCTCCTGTCGGCGGTTGGGACGGGAGCGCTGATTGCGGTTCTCATCATTGCCTCATTGGGAAGGCTCCGCAACAAGGGATTGCTCATTCTCATCAGTATCTTCTGTTTCGGCGGTTTTCTGGTGGCCTTTTCTCAATCCACGCTCTTCCCGGTTTCTCTCGTGATCATCGCATTTGCGGGATTCATGAGCACCGGCATGATGGTCCTCACCAACACGAGCCTGCTCACTATCGCCCCGCAGGAACTGCATGGACGGGTAATGGCGGTATACCGGCTTGACCACGGGCTGATGCCGCTGGGAACGATGATCATGGGACTCCTGGCCGATGCTATCGGCGCACCGGCGACGCTGTTGATGATGGGAGGAATCTGCGCACTCCTTGCCCTTATTATGGGCATCGGGAGCCCGCGGGTGCGCCAGATACAGTAGACCGACCCGGATACTCGATAACAGAGCCGTGGGCGATAGCGGGTTTTGAGCGATATAACACCTATATAGCCCATCCTGCCCTAAGAAAAACCCAAAGTTGAAATCGCGCCCGCGTCGATCAGTGTTGTTGACATCGAGTACCGGTCTGGCTATCATAGATACCTGTTGGCGGCTCGTGTGCCGTCTTCTTATCGAGGGGGTGTAGCTCAGTTGGCTAGAGCGTGTGAATGGCATTCACAAGGTCATGGGTTCGATTCCCATTACCTCCAATCGAGGCTGCGCGGCGGCCGGTTTCAGTAGGGCTATGAGTGATAGTCAGGACCAACATACTACCTATGGTGGAGACATCGACCCGGAAATAGCTGAACTCATCGGTGTGGACGATGAAAGCGAAGAGGCCGCTCCCGGGTTCGGTGACTTATTCGGAACGGCGCCGGAATCCGAAGAAACGCAAAAAGAAGCAGTCGACCTCGGTAAGAAATCCTTCGCTCAGATTACGGAGACCGAAGAGGCGCCAAAGGCTTTCTTTCAGGACAAGGACTACTACAAATCCGCCATGGGCGGCGAAGGTGAAGTAGCCAAGCGATTCCACGCCACCATGACTCAGTTTCTGAATACCCAGGATCCGCAGGAACGGTCGCTCTACCGCGGGAAACTGATATCGGCCTACTGGAATCTTGTCGAACAGATCGCCGCACGAGCAGGAAGCGCGCTTCCCCTGCAGAAGCGGCTCATGCTGCGCTTCGGTGTTGTTCTTCCCAATATTATTTCTGCAGAGCAACGCCAGATGCTTTCGAAAATCATTTTGGACAACAAGACCGGCGAGCCCGTCTACTACGTCGACGAGTGGATGAACAAAATCGCCACCGGTCAGATAAACATGTCTGCGACGGATGAAGTCAAAGTCAAAAAACAAAGCGATGACGTGCAGATCGTCTCCAAACTCGAAAAGGCCCAGGGGCAGCGGGACGTTCAGCAGGGGTTGCTCTCGGGCAAACTCGCCGATCTGGAGTCCGCGGAGTTCAAGCTGAAAAGTACGGTTGATGCGCTGTTAAACCGTGCTGATAACCCGGCTTTTCCGGGTCTTAAATACGGATACGGAGAAGACCAGCGTTCCTGTCTCTCGGAAATCAACAACATCGTACGGACTCTGAGCTCTCTGGACAGGGAAGTCGGCAAACTGTATCAACAGCTCTCAAACGCCGCGGAAGCGGTTGAAGAGCTCAAGAATAAGGCCGATGAAGCCGGCCAATCCATAGCCGTTGTCGACGATAGCGGGATACGGGGTGAGTTCAACACGGTCAGGCAGATGGCGAAGATGTGCGTCGGCAGACAGGGTAACCACCTGCCGGTACTCATGAAGCAGTACTTCAGGCCGAATATCAGGGACATCGGGACCCGTGAAAACGTCATCATCGAGATGGCCGCCATAGAGGCAATCGATGAAGAGGTTTTCGAGAGGACCTTCAAACGCCAGACGAACCGCATCGTACCGTATGTGATACTGGTTCCCTGTTATGGCGATACCGGGGTCTGCTGGGAGCCTTTCGAACGTTACAATCGGGCAACGAGCCGCGGCAGGATAGCCATCCCGATGTTTTCCAAAGACCTGAAAACGGCGGTCGTCGCCGCGCTGGGAGACCTCAGATGGCAGGTCGCCAAAGAGAGGGCCCAACACTACTGGATGGAAGAAGGGCTCACGGGGAACTACTACCAGTGGTTTGAAGAGAAGAAGATGCGCGGGGATGTCAGAGAGGCCTTCATCCAGGACTATATCCTCTGGATTACCAAGGAAAGCGAGGGCACTCAAAAGCTGGACAGGGATGTGCGGGCGATTTTCTGGCGGTATGTTCCGTTCCCGCAGCGTATCAAGGACATGCTCCGCAACAGGGGATTCCTCTACGCAGAATTGTACAAGCGAGACAAGAACCGGGAAGCCTCAGACGGCTATTAGACTAATCTTCCGGATTTGCGTCCCGGCGCCGTGGCCCGCCACGGGGTTTGAAAATCGGGTGGAAATGCTTTTCGAAATCGATTCGCTTTGATACTGCCCTGACAAGCCGATTGTAAATGAAAAAAGAACCAAGAACGGCGATCAGGAAAATCACGATAAACACGAATTGACCGGCCGATTCCCTTGCGGACTCGGAGAGCAGCGCCCCCGCAAGATAGATACCGGCAAAGAGGATGATCAACATCGTCACTATGTTGACCACCGTCGCGGCCATGATGAACAGAACCGTATTAACCTTTTTGTTCACGGCTGTGAATCTCCTGCACAATGAACAACACGACGAGAAGGATTCCGCCCACGGTAATACATGAATCGGCGACATTGAACGCCGGAAAACGCTCCATCCCGAAAATGCCGTAGAACTTGAGCGACAGAAAATCTACAACCCCGTCGGGCCTCATGATCCGGTCGATAAGGTTCCCGATCCCGCCGCCGAGGATTCCGGCCATCACCCAGCGCATCCCCAAAGACAAGTCGCTTCCCCGCAGGTAGTAAATAACGACAAACACCATGACAATCAACGGAAGCACAATAAACAGAATGCGCCTCGCGACAAGCGGAAAACTATCCCCCATGCTGAAAGCCATTCCTAGATTCTGGGCATGGACGATCCAGATGAAATCTCCCAAAATGCGCGCTCCGATGTTGTTCGGTTCTATATTGCGCACGATCAGGAGCTTGGTGATCTGATCGAGGACTATGATCCCCGCACTCATGATAAACGGGATAAGCGTCGGAGCTTGTCGTTTCTTTCCTCGAATCATCGTTACCTCTTACAGACCTGTGGGTACATCGATAAAAAGCGTTTCCAGACCGGTCTCACGCTTCAATTTTTCGGACAGGAGCGAGACACCCAGCGTCTCGGTTTGATAGTGTCCACCGCAGATGAGATTGATCTTTTCCTCAAGGCACAGGTGATAGTAGCTGTGAGACATCTCCCCGGTGAGATAGAGATCGGCATCAGCGTCGATGGCCTGCTCGACCTCTCCAATGGCCCCTCCGGACACCACCGCCACCGTCGTGTTTTCCTTCTTTCCAAACCGGAACACCGCGGCGCAGGCGTCCCTGTCAAACTTGAGCTTTTCAACAACGGCGTCATTACCGAGCGGCGTGGCGAGGATTCCCTTCAGCCCGATGTCAACCCCGTGATACCTCCCGAAAGGAACGGTATCTTTCAGCTCCAGACGCCCGGCCAGAGCGGCGTTATTGCCAAACTCAGGGTGGGCGTCCAGCGGCAGATGCGACGCGTACAGCGCGCAATTGTGCGTAAGCAGAAACTCCAGGCGCCGGTAATGCGATTTGACAACCCGGATATCCTTCCCCCAGAAAAGGCCGTGGTGAACAAACAACAACCCGGCGCCGGCGTCAACAGCGCGCCTGAAAGTCTCCATGCAGGCGTCCACGGCAAATGCCACCCGGTGTATCCGGGCCCCCATGTCCCCAACCTGGACTCCGTTCAATGATGAGTCGACCGCCGCGAACTCATCGATGCGCATTATGTCTCTGAAGTATCTGTCCAGCTCATGCAACTGCATTTCCTGCTCCTTCGCACCGCCGGCGCTGCCGTCTCGCTCAGGCGAAGTATTGGATCGTACCGTCGGGTATCACCGCAACTTTCGCGCCGTCGGGATACTCGGCTTCGAGCATCGCCACGGTCTCCTCCCAGGAAGTGGTGCGCGTGACCGACTCAGCCGGAGCTATCCAGTCAAAACTTGCCTTGTCCGCCCAGGGCATGAACGCGATGAATTTCCTGATATTCGGCGTCAGAGATCGCGCCCTCCAGCGCCGGAAGTTCACCTCATTCCCGAAGCGGCGCAGGAGATAGTGAGGAACCTCTCCGTACGGGTTGTTTGAAACCAGTACTATGGTGCCCTCGCTGTCGCCGAGCACTCCACGGGCGTTCCCGGCGGCGATCGTCGATTCGTTCACCTTTGCGTTGGCGTTGGAGACGATAATCTGCGCGCCGTCGGGTTTCTCCGTCCGGTAGTGCTTGCGGGCGAGTTTCACGCCTTCGTTCCACTGTGCTATCGGTTCGCCGACAAAGAGGGCCGTCGTGTCCATCTCGATATTGACGATGGCGTCCACCTTGATATCGAGCCCGGACATCCTGCAGGCCTCCTGCATATCCAGCACAAAAGCGTTGTTCTCGTTGTTTGCCATCCCGGTGGCCGTTTCGATTCCTTTCGCCAGCGCTTCCTGCCGCACGGTAACGTGATTGTATTCGACGGTATCGATTGAGGCGACACCCGGAAGAATGATCTTGGCGCCGCCGCCGAAGCCGGTCATGGGATGAGGCACGATGGACCCTATACCGATTTTCAGATCCGCGTTCATGAACTCCGAGTTGATAGAAACCGGCGTCCCGCGGGCAGTCCTTCCGACATAAACGCAGTTTTCGTAAGGGTTGTGGTTATACACATTGAACCGCGAGACGACATCGGCACCCAGTTTCTTACGGTAGTCGTAGGCAGTCAGCGCGCCGTGGTTGCCCACCGCACAGATGAATTGGATACCGCTTTCCTCTACGCCCGCCGCCGCAAGCTCTTCGAGGACGTATGGGACAATTTCCGCGGCCTTGGTGGGCCGGGAAAGATCATCGAACAGTATGACCACCTTCTTCTTCCCGCGGGCCAGATCGCGTATCGGTTTTGACCCGATGGGATTGGCA
>JAFGHN010000036.1 GCA_016930115.1 Spirochaetales bacterium
CCGTATGCCTTCTTTCCGGCTTTGATTTTGGCTTTGGCTTTGTTTGCGCGCATGGAAGTCTCCTTGGCGGGTGATACCTAAGAGTAGCGCCGCCCCCGCGGCCCGTCAATGAGCGTCGCCCGGAGCGTCCGTCAACTGGTATCGGTGTGTCCTGATACCGCCGGCGGGCGACCGGGGCACGCTAAACTTCGCGGTTATTTTTTCTTGCCCGCCCGCCCCGGCCAGGCGGCCGGATCAAGCAGCGACGCAGGCTTTTCACCTGCAAACAGCTGCAAGATTTGGTCCACGACGCCTTGCGACATGCGCTGGCTTCCTTGAGGTGTGTTGCTCGCCGTATGGGGCGTTGCGACAACGTTGTCCATCTGGAGCAGCGGATTATCGGCCTTGGGTGGCTCGACATCGAAAACATCGAGTCCGGCGCCGGCCAGGTGTCCGTCCTTCAGCACACGAATAAGGGCCGCCTCATCAACCACCGGGCCGCGGCTGGCGTTGACCAGATAGGCGTCCGGCTTCATGAGTCGCAACTCGCGCTCTCCGATCATATGGTGCGTTTCCGGCATCAGCGGGGTATGTACCGTCACTACATCCGCGGTCTTGAGCAGCTCATCCAGGCTTTTGATCATACTGGCGCCCGCCGGGAGCTTTGTGGTTTCCGGAACGAAAGGATCGTATACCAGTACTTTCATTTTTAATCCCAAGGCACAGATCTCGGTCACGCGCCGGCCGATCCGTCCATAGCCGACCACACCCAGGACATGGTTCAGCGCCTCCAACCCAAGCAAGTCTTCCCGTGTCCAGGGCTGATTCTGTCTGAGCATGCGGTCAGCCTTCACAACGCGCTTGGTCATGGCCAACATCAAGGCTACCGCGTGTTCCGCGGTGCTTTCGGTAGGCCCGTCGGGCGTATTGGCCGACAGGATGCCGCGCTCACTTGCAGCCGCGACATCAACATTGTTGTAGCCGATACCGTGCCGGATTACCATCTTGAGCTGCGGACCGGCTTTGTCCATGAAGGCGCCGTCCACCTTCGCGCCGCCGATAATGGCAACTTCCGCGCCCCGCAAATCTTCCATAGTCCCGTTTGTGATGACCTCGGCATGCTCTTTCAGCCGCGCCAGTTCATCGGGGTACAAGCTGCGTTCCGCCCATACTTTCGGTTTCATACTATTCTCGCTCCATGTTGAAAAGTTGAGTTACCGGGTCACCATGACTTATTTGTCCGGATACCGGTTTTGATTGTTGCTCGATAATAGGGAAATAAGAGACTTTCGCATACCCCTTGCCAGGGCCGGCCGGGTATCATCAGCACTCTGTCAGCCGTCAAGCCGCAGCACGGTCACCCACATCGGCCGTATGCCGATATCACGGACTCCCAGAGACTTAAGCGAGCCCGCATCCAGATCAATCCGAAAGGTTTCCATCTTTCCGGAACCCTGGCCGGCCGCAAACAGGAATCTGCCGGTCGGATCGATTGCGAACACCCTGGGGACCGGCTCGGTCTTCTGCCGCCCCAACGGAGTCATGCACCCTGTGTTTGCGTCGATCGCATAATGGGCGATACTGTCATGTCCCCGGTTGGACACAAACAACATCCGGCCACAGGGCGTCATGTGGATCTGCGCGCACGTATTTTCTCCCGCAAAACCTCCGGGGAGCGTCGAGAGTGTCTGGAAATCCGCCAGGGTCCCGTGTACAGCGTCAAACCGGTAAGCGGTGACACTGCTTGAGTTCTCATTTGAGACATAGACGAAATCGTTCACCGGGTGAAATACGAAATGCCGGGGTCCTTCACCCGCGGGTCGTGTCACTTTCGATGAAGCATTTGGGGTGAGCATCCCTTTGTCTGCGTCAAACAGGAATTGGAAAATGGCGTTCGGCGGCACCGTGTGCGGCACAAACGCAAAGCGGTTTGCCCGGTCGGTCTGCACGCAGTGCGCGTGTTCCGCTGTAGGCACCTCGGCCACTTTTTCACCCGCCGCGCCGTCTGCTCCGATCGAATGCACCGTCACCTTCCCGGCACGATAATACGATGAGAGCAGGAATTTGCCGGTGCGATCGACGAACATATAACAGGGGTCCGCATCAAGGCCGATAGTCCCGAGCGCTGTCAGTCCGCCGGTATTTTGGTCAATACGAAAACTTGCTATCTCGCAGATGGATCTAATTCCAATATGCATGAACTCCTGCCCCTTATCCACCGCGATCGGTCCGGGGCCACCGCTCAAGCCTATGTCATTCTTGAAAGTCAGCGCACCGGTGTCAGGATCCATCGCATACAAGGCAATCTTGTTTTCGCCCGCAAGCGTAATATACGTGAAGTAACCCATCTGTTCTCCTTCCTCATTGTAATACGCATGCGATGAAGAGGGAAAGAGCACCTGGCGCCTGTTTCTGTCTTCAAAAAAGACAAAAAGGGACAATAAAGGACAATGAAAGCATCTAAGGTATTTACGGTACTTCAAAAGTCGCGTATACTTCTGTTGGAAAACCAATATGAACGCACATGCCGAGAAATTTATTATGACGGTTCCTGAGGTTGCGGAATATCTCAGGATTGCCGAGAAGACGGTCCTGCGTCTCGTTCATGCCGGTACCATCCCCGCGACAAAGGTCGGCAACCAATGGCGGTTCTTCAAGTCAGTTATCGATGAATGGATGTTCGCCAATATGGGCAGCCGCACGCCGGCGGTACCTCTGGATGAAAAACGTCCGATACATGAGCTCCTCGATCCGGATTATGTACTCCTTGATATCGCGCCCGGCAAAAAAGAACGCGTACTCGAACAGTTGATTGCCCCGCTGGTAAACAACGGGATAATTCACTCCGGGAGCCCGATGCTGAAAAAACTGATGTTCAGGGAGTCTATCAGCTCGACAGGAGTCGGAAACGGCGTGGCTTTCCCCCATGTGCGGAATCCGAAAGACAATCCGGCGGGGGCTCCCCCCGTGGTCGCGGGTATCTGCCGGGAAGGAACGGATTTTGACTCTCTTGACGCAAGACCGGTAAACCTGTTTTTCCTCCTGTGTTCGGATAAGGATTCAATCCATCTGAACGTGATGTCCCGGCTGAGTTATCTGCTGATGTTTGAGGAGTTCAGAGACGCTTTGATGAAATCGGAATCCCCGGGTCAGTTCATTGAAGTGATGTGGGAAAGAGAAACAATGGAATAGATATGAAACTTGAGGCTCTGCTTTCCGAAAAGACCGTCGTATTCTTTGACAGGAAGGCTGCAAAGGAAAAGGTCATCGAAGAGCTGCTGCAGATCCTCTGGGATCACAGCAGCCTGAAACATGAAAACATCCCTCAGGAAGTGATCTATTCAGAGTTTCTGATGAGAGAAAAGGAACAGACCACCGGGATTGGCGAAGGTTTTGCTTTTCCTCATGTAAGGTTGAATGATCTGCGCGGTTCGTATTTCCTGGTTGCGGTATGCAGAAACGGTATCGATTTTAGCAGTCTCGACGGCCTCCCGGTCAGGTTCATCATTTTGACGATCGTGCCGCGGCTGTTGCCCGGTATTCTCCTGTCGTTTCGGGCTGCCATCGTTTCACTGTTGATGAAGCCGGAAACTCAAGAATCCATGCTGAACGCCGGCAGTCACCATGAATTATATGAGATTATTAGATCGGGAAATATCGATATTGATAAGGTAATACTGGCGGAGAATATCATGCGCCCTTCGATAGGTAGCGTGAAATCTACTATGACCTTATATGAGGCCGCGCGCGAGCTTCATCGCCACCACGTCGATTCGCTGCCGGTATTTGACGAAAACGGAAACCTTGCCGGCAAACTCTCCTGCCATGACCTGTTTGCATACAGGCTTCCTGAATTTTTCAATACGCTGCATAGCATTTCCTTTATCAAGCTGATGAATCCGTTTGAGAAATATTTCGAAGTTGATCAGTCGCAGAAAATCGGCGATCTAAAGCTGAAACAGAAGATGCCCATCGTGAAACCGGACGCTACCATAATGGAAATCATATTCAAGATGACCGTGGAGAACCAGGAATTGCTCTATGTTGTGCAAGATGAAAAACTGCTGGGAATAATCGACCGGTTCAGCATCATCGACAAAATACTCATATCCAATTTTGACGGGGCGCCGTCTTGATAGGCTCGATCGTTATTTTTGTTGTCTTCTACACTCTCCTGATAAGCGAAAAGATCGAGAAATCGATTTTGGCTGTCTTCTTCGCATTTCTTGCTATCGCGTTGAAGCTCATTAGTTTTGAGCAGGCGGTGGATGCGATAGACCTGAATGTGATCTTCCTCCTGATCGGGATGATGACAAGCGTCAATATCCTGGCGGAAACCGGATTCTTCGAATGGATCGCAATTTCTGTCGCAAAGAAGATGAAAGGCAGCGGATTCGGTATTCTTGCGATGCTGTTGATGATCACCGCGTTGTTCTCCGCCATGCTGGACAACGTCACAACGGTCATTCTCATAGCGCCGATGACAATACTGATCACGCAGCTTCTGGAACTTCCCACGGTTCCCTTTCTGGTTTTTGAGGCGATGGCTTCAAATATTGGCGGAACTGCGACACTGATCGGGGACCCGCCTAATATCATCATAGGCTCGCGCGCGGGCCTCTCGTTCAACGATTTTCTCGTGCATGTCGCACCTGATATCCTGATTATCACGGTGCTGTTTGTCCTGATCGCGGTATTCCTTTTGCGGAAAAAACTGAGGGTCCCGCAGAACATCAAGGTCCGGGTTTTGGAATCGTTCCCTGGAAAGGCTATACGGGACCCAAAGAAGCTTCGTGTATCATTGGTAATATTCGCGTTGATCTTCGTGGGATTTTTCCTTCACAATCTGCTCGATGTGCAACCCGGTGTCATCGCGCTGGGAGGCATGGCTTTGATGCTGTTTTTTGCACGTTCCGAAAGCGATGCAATGCTCAAATCGGTTGAATGGGATTCAATATTATTCTTCATCGGCCTGTTCATCATCATCGGAGCCATGGAGCAGAACGGTGTCCTCGATGTGTTTGCAGGATACATGATAAAAATCTCTGCGGGAAACATAATGTTTGCCACGTTAATCATCCTGTGGGGAAGCGCGGTTTTCAGCGCGGTTCTGGACAATATACCGTTTGTGGTAACGATGGTCCCCTTGGTCCAGAAACTTGCGGCAAGCTTTGACTTGAGCCCTGTGGGGCCGAACCCGCTCTTCTGGGCGCTGGCAATCGGCGCCTGTCTTGGGGGAAACGCCACATTGATCGGCGCATCGGCAAACGTGATCATCGCGAAGATAGGCAAGAAGAACAAATATGCCATTTCCTTCGGCTACTTTTCGAAACTAAGCATTCCGCTGACGGTGATGACCCTTGCGGTCTCGACCGTCTATCTGTGGCTGCGATACCTCGTATAACTCGCCGGACTTGCCTCTCGCTTCGTATTTCGTTAGATTCCTGAGCAATGAACATCGGTCTGGTGGGCCTGCCCAAGTCAGGCAAAACAACCATATTCAACGCTCTTTCCGGGGAGACCGCGGAAGTATCTGCGTACCAGTCCGGCAAACCGGAGCCGAACAGGGCGATGGTCCAGGTGGACGATGGCCGTGTCGATAAGCTTGCAGCCATGTACAACCCCAGGAAAACGGTGTACGCGCAGCTCGAGCTTGTCGATTTCGCCGGCTTGTCCGCCGGGGCGGAGCGCGGCGGGCTTTTTTCCGGGGAAGCTTTTGCCGCGTTGAAAAGCTGCGACGCCTTGGCGCTGGTCCTCCGCAATTTCGACAGCGATGAAGTCACCGCGCAGCATGGTGGCCCGCGTCCGGCGGAGGAGCTGTTGACCCTTACGGAGGAGTTCCTCCTTGCCGACCAGATGCTTCTTGAGCGCCGCCTTGAACGCGTGCGGGATGATCTTAAAAAAGGCAAACGCAACGGCGAACTGACGACGGAGGAGCGGCTCTTGTCTCTGCTTCTGGAACGAGTTGAAGCCGGAGAGGCCGTGCGGGACATCGATCTGAATCCCCATCAGTTGAAACAGATAAGCGGTTATAGCTTTCTCACGGCGAAACCCGTTTTTGCCGTGCTCAATTCAGGGGAAGAGCAGTATGGGAAATCTCATTCCGTGGTTGAGACGATCGAGAAGAGCTGCCCGGTTGTCGAGTTCGCCGGTAAATTTGAAATGGAGCTCGCGGTCTTGGAGCCGGAAGAGTCCGCCGAGTTCATGGATGAGCTTGGGATTTCCCAGTCGGCCAAGGAGAGACTGACGGGATTTGCCTACTCACTGCTCGGCTATTCGAGTTTCTTTACGGTTGGCGCGGATGAAGTGAGAGCCTGGACCATCCGAAGGGGGGCCTCGGCCGTGGAGGCCGCGGGCGTCATCCATTCGGATCTGGCCAGAGGATTCATCAGAGCCGAGTGTTTCTCATATCAAGACCTGGAGACACATGGCGACGAGAGGGAGTTGAAGAACAAGGGCCTCGTCCGTCTGGAAGGCAAAGAGTATCAGGTTAGAGACGGGGACATCCTCAATATACGGTTCAGCGTGTAAGAAGAGCTGTCCTATACTTCGTAGGCCTGCCAGGCGCCGATGCAGCCATGGCCGCGCCTGACGTGGAGCAGG
>JAFGHN010000037.1 GCA_016930115.1 Spirochaetales bacterium
AGGGAAGGTCGCTCCACGAGAAGCCGACAGTAACACGGCCTGATTCCGGGCACCCGTGCATCATCGGGTGAAGCAGGCCAAATAACGGCTGCAAGTTGTTCTCGGCGGCGTTCAGGACGCGACGTACAGCCCCGCCGCTCCAAAGAACAGCGGCGTATACTCCACCGATGCGAATCCGGCGGTCCTTAGAATTTCCACTAATTCCCGAGGCCCGTAGTACCGTTTCACCGAATCCGCGAGATAGCGGTATGCAGAAGCATGGCCTGAAAGCCGCGCCACCAGTTGCCCGACCATGAGCTCGACATAGACGTCCCTGAAAAACCTGAGAATTCTCGAGGCGGGCTGCGACGATTCGACGATGACGAGTGCTCCCCCCGGCTTTAGCACGCGGCGTATTTCCGCGAGCGCGGCGCCCGCCCGTGGATTCCGGTAGGTGAGATTCCTGAAAGCAAACGAAACTGCAACCACATCACATGTTGACGCTTCCCACGGCAGCGCCGTCGCGTCGCCGAGAGTGAAACGCGGATTGTCCGGATCGCCCGCGCGCTTCTCCTCAGCCCGTTCGAGCATGTGCGGCGAGTAATCGAGGCCGATGATCCTCGCGATGCCGCCCGTCTCTTTTGCAAGCAGATACGCCAGATCACCGGTACCGGTACAGAGATCGAGAACGACGGCGGGCTGTGGCTCCCGGCGGGCCGGCACCCCGGCATGCGCCACTGCGCCCGCTGCCGGCGCCGGTGATCGCGCCGCAGGCTTCGCCGCCGTGCCCGGCGCCACGGCGCCTGCAACCGCGCGCGCGGCCATCCGCCGCCACCTGACGTCCATACCCAGGGTGAGGATCCTATTCATCCGGTCATAGTCTAAGGTGATTGTATTGAAAAGCCGCTCAAGCGGCCTGTTCCCGCTCATAAACATCCGACCCCTGTAATACGCAGATGTGCCTCACGTCTACCCGCGGCCGACACACACGGCTGGCGCTCAGAGGCTGAATAAACGACAAGAACCTGCTATCGTCTGACAAGAGAAAATACACAAACCAAGGAGAAACGGGATGAAAAAAAATGTTTTGCGCGAAATGCTCAATGCGGGCAAACCCACCATCGGGACGCACGTCATATCGCCCTGGCCGGGGATCATCGAAATCATCGGCAAATCCGGCGCTTTCGACTATATCGAATACGTGGGTGAGTATTCGCCCTTCAGCATCGATGGGCTCGAGAATATCGGAAGGACCTTTGAGCTGTTTCCTGAAATGTCGTCGATGATGAAGGTCGAGGAGCAGACGAGAGGCTTTATCGCAAGCCGTTCGATCGACGCGGGAATTCAGAATGTGCTCTTTACCGATGTCAGGTCGGCCGCTGAAGCGAAAGAATGCGTCAGGTGCGTGCGGGCGGAATCACCGGAGCAGGGCGGGACACATGGCGTGAGCATGAGGCGCGGGCCGGATTACTACGTCTACGGCTCGCTGCAACAGTGGGTCAAGGCGATGAAAGATGTCGTGATCGCCTTCATGATCGAGAAGAAAGGCGCCATGGAAAACCTCGATGCGATCCTCGACGTGGAAGGCGTGGATATGGTGCAGTTCGGTCCGGCGGATTACTCGGTAAGCATGGGTATGGCCGACCGGATGCAAAGTGCTGAAGTGCAAAACGCGCAGAAGGAAATGGTCAAAAAAGCCCTGGCAAAGGGAGTCCATCCCCGCGTCGAAATCGGCGGTTATGAAGAAGCGAAGCCCTGGCTCGACTTGGGCGTCCGCCACTTCTGTATCGGATGGGATATCGTCACCATCGCCGCCTGGTGTACGGAACAGGCGGAGGGGATGAAAAAGCTTCTCGGATAGCAGGCCGCATGGGAACGGCGCGGCCGGGGTGCATGCCGCCTGCGTGGCGTCCGGGCCGCGCTACCCCCGGCTAGAAATGTATGCGACGGACGATCCCGCGCGTCTTCCTCTCCGTTCTTTCTTTTCGATAAGTTGACAAAATCCGGCCGCCGCCTGATTAATAGCACAACATCTACCAAGGAGTGACTGGAATGAAAAAGAATGTATTGAGGGAAATGCTCAACGCGGGCAAACCGACCATCGGCACGCATGTCGTATGCCCCTGGCCCGGAATTATCGAAATAATCGGCAAATCCGGCGCTTTCGACTATATCGAATACGTGGGAGAGTACTCGCCGTTCAGCATCGACGGGATGGAGAACATAGGAAGGGCACTGGAGCTCTTTCCCGAAATGTCGTCGATGATGAAGGTTGAGGAGCAGACGAGAGGATTCATCGCCCAGCGCGCGGTCGACGCAGGTATCCAGAATCTCCTGTTCACCGATGTCCGGAGCGCCGAAGAGGTGAAGGAATGCATCAAGTACGTGCGGGCCGAAACACCTGAGGACAAGGGTGTCCACGGCGTCGGGATGAGGCGAGGAAGCGGGTATATCTACGACTCCGCCACCGATTGGGTACAGGCGATGAGAGATGTTGTGATCGCCTTCATGGTCGAAAAGAAAGGCGCCATGGACAATCTCGACAAGATCCTCGAAGTGGAAGGCGTGGACATGCTGCAGTTCGGTCCCGGCGACTACTCGGTAAATATCGGTATGGCCGGCCAGGGGCAGGACCCGAAGGTACAGGGCGCCCAGAAGGACATGATCAAACGGGCGCTTGCGGCCGGCGTCCACCCCCGTGTGGAGATCCGCAGCTTCGAGCAGGCGAAGCCCTGGCTTGACCTGGGTGTCCGCCACTTCTGCATCGGTTGGGACATTGTGACCATCGCCGGGTGGTGCAAAGACCAGGCGGAGGGGATGAAAGACCTGCTCAAATAGGCGCGACGCGCGATCAGAACGCTGTGGTGACGGCGCGCCGGCGACGCCCGGGCGGCTGCACGCAGCCTAACGCAGAGTCGCCCCGCCGTCTATGGTGATCACCGTGGCGTTGATATAGGCCGCACGGTCGGATGAAAGGAAGACCACCAGGTCCGCAACCTCCTCCGGCTTTGCGGCTCTTCCAAGGGGAAGACCGCTGAGAGGCTCACTCCAGCGCGAGCTGTCACCGTGGAGCCTCTCGGCTTCCGCCTTCAGCATACTTTCCATCCGGGCCGTTACGGTGCGGCCGGGATTAACCGCAAGAACGCGAATCCCGTTGTCTATGCTCCGGCTTCCCAACCCTCTGGTGAAGGCCATGATGGCCGCGTTTCCGGCCGCGCCGGCAAGGAATCCGTAACCGGGACGTTCGCCCGCAGCGCCGGCTATGTTGATAATCACACCGGAACGCCTCTTCTCCATCGACCTGCAGAACGCCCGCGCCATGTTTATATAACCGAATATTTTCAGGTCCCAGCCCTCCCGCCAGGCCGATTCGCTCATGGTGATATCTCCCACTGGAACGGCCCCCGCGTTATTGATGAGGATGTCGATATCGCCGCATTCCTCCACCAGGGCGTCCACGTTGGCGGAGATGCTCAAATCATACGGATATGTGCTGATTTCCACGCCGGCGACGGCCTGTATCTCGGCCGCAGCGAGTTGGAGGTTCTCTTTCGATCGGGAGACAAGATGCAGGTTCGCACCCTCAAGCGCGAACGCTTTGGCAACCGCGAGACCGATGCCCCGGGATCCTCCGGTGACGAGCACCTCTTTTCCTTGCAGATGTAAATCCATACAACCCTCCGTCAAAACTGCTTACGCCATACCCTAGCAGCTGCCGGCACCGTCGTCAACCGTGAGCGATCTGTGCTACCCTTGCGTAAGCGCGGGCCGGGCAACGTGACCGGCCCGTCGCACCGCGGACAATTTCGCGGAATACGCTGAGGTGCCCAGGACAGGTACAACACAGAGGAGGGAGACATGAAGAAATCACTTGGAGCCGCCACGTTAGCCGAACCGACACCGTTATGGTGCGTCGGTTCCTACGACGAAGCGGGAAAACCGAACGTCATGGCGGCTGCCTGGGGCGGGATCTGTTGCTCCAAACCGCCGTGTGTGACGGTGTCTTTGCAGAAGATACGGCATTCCTACCAGTCGATCATGAAGCGTATGGCTTACACCGTGAGCGTACCGCCGGCAAAGTTGGCGAAAGAAGCCGACTACTTTGGCATCGCATCAGGCAAGGATGTGGACAAATTTGCGCGGACAGGCCTGACACCCGTAAGATCGGAGCTGGTGGACGCCCCGTACGTAAAGGAGTTTCCACTGATCATCGAATGCAAGGTGATCCACGTCTACGATATCGGCCTGCACACCCTCTTTATCGGGGAAATCCTTGACGTCAAAGCCGATGAGGAGATACTCGACGGAAAGGGAAAGATCGACGCCGCAAAACTCAAACCGCTGATTTTCAGTCCGGGTGCGCGTGTCTATCACGGAATCGGCGAGAACCTCGGCCCGGCCTTTCAGATCGGCAAGGATCTGTAGCGGTATTTCTCAAACCTTCGATTCGTACTTTTTCACCGCCTGGTCGTATACCTCAGACACTTTGGCGGCCGACTCGAGGCTGCGGCCCTGCACCAAGAGCAGGTCCGCCTGCGCCAGTCCGGCGGCGGCGCCCTGCCTGTCAGCCTCGGGAAGCGCCATGATGACCATATCCGCCAGCACCCGCCTCTCCTCCGCCCGGCTCAACCCGAGATACGGCAGCTTATCGTACAACTCAAGGCTTTCTTCCCTGCGTTTGAAGGGAGATATACTTCTGCTCATCCCGGCCAGCTCCCCGCCCAGTTCCCTGCTGTGCTCAATGCACACCTCAAAATTGAAACGTGTGGCAGGCACGGGTTCCAGCGGTCGCATCCACATCATCTGGAGAAAGTGATACAAAGGTCGCAACCCGGACGCGAGGCCGTTTCCGGTACCACCGGCCACGCCGATGCCGAACGCCGGGACACCGTTCAAGGGGGCTGTCCGGGCATAGACTCTGAACATCTTGAGGATCAGGTACTTCACCATCGCGGTTGTGTCCCACCAGTAGACAGGGGCACCAAAAACCAATCCGCCGCAGTTGAGGAGTTTTTCGCTGAAGAACTCAAAGGCCTCATCCTTGTAGGTGCATTTGAGCTCATCCTTGCAGATCCAAGGTAGACAGTCTCTGCAGGTGCCGACCACGTGGTCCGACATCTGGATAATCTCGGTCTCCACGCCCGCTTTTCTGCACCCTTCAAGGGCTGCTGTGACAAGCTCGTTTGTGCGCCCGTCCTTGTTGGGGCTCCCCACTATCCCGATGATTTTCTTTTCTTCCGGCATAGGACCTCCTCCGCTTTTGCGGCGGTTACGTGACGGAGCTCCTGGTTTCTTCCCAGGTAATTAAGCAACAGAATCAGCAGAATCATCACAGACAGATAACCGGTGAGCAAGAGAACGACCGCAGCAATTCCCCATCCGTCTTGAACCTTACTCACTAAAAAAACCGAAAGAGAGCCCACCCCAAATGAGAGCGTAAACTTGGTGCCGTACGCCACCGACCTCCACCGCGGAGGAGTAAGCATGGCATAGATGCTGTTTTCCACCGGCTGCAGACCCAGGGTGAAAAAGGCGAACATGCCCGCATACACGATCAGAGCGAAGCCCGACCCAAATCGGAGGAGCAGAAGAAACGGCAACGCGAGAATCGAGAAAAGAAGGTAGGTTCTCTTCAGATCGAACTTGTCCGCCATTTTCCCGCCGATGGCCTGGCCGAGCATGCCGATGAGATAGGCCGAACCGGCAACGACGGCGGCGAACAGGCTCCCCTGCTCGCTTGAAAGCATCCCGGTCTCCCCGGCCCGTCTCAAGGCGGCGTAGACGCCCTCAAACGCGGTACTCAAGCGGATTTCCAGATAGCTCGGGAGAATGAGGGTAAACCCGCGATAAAGCAACCCGGATGCGGTGACAATAGCGCAGAGAACGATGAACAGCTTGAGGACATTCCCCTTCTTCATCTCGCTTCCCCGCTGTTTGTCCGTATCGCGATCAACCGAAAAAGGAACGATCAGGCACACGAACCCTGTCCCGACACCTGCCGCTCCAAGGATGAGCAGTGTCGCCTGCCACCCAAAGGCGTAATTGAGCACTCCGGCGGCGAAAGGGGCGGAAGCAATTCCCAAATTTCCGAAAATTCCGTTCAGTCCCATGCCTTTCCCTCTCGATTTGACGCCCTTTGAAATCATCGAAAGACCCGAAGGGTGATAGGCGGCGCATCCGATCCCCACCAAGGCGAGAGATAGGGACAGGAAAGCGGGATCGCGAAGCAGGCCGGAAAACAGAAAACCGCAACCGGCGAGTATGGTACCGAAACCCATAATCAGCCGTGGATTGAAATGATCGCTCAAAAAACCCCAGGGTATCGCCAGAAGGCCGTAGAGAAGATACATGAGGAAACTCTTGGGAAGTATCACCTCAAGCGGCATATCCAGAGACCTTGTTATCGGCAACAGCAAAACCGGAAAGACCAGCATATAAAAATGCGTAAAGAAATGACCAAAGCTGGTAAAAATGAGAATGTTGCGTTCGTTGGGATCCATAAGCGCCTTATCAGCAGCCGCCCGCCGGGCTGCTGGTTTGGGAGTAATACCGTTGGTACGGAATTTCAGAAAGTGAACAATTTTTTTCCACCTTTGTCAAATCGTTGCGGGCCGGCGTGCTTTTTGATAAAATACGCCCGCTTATTCTCGAAATAGAGATTGCTTGACCTTGAATAAGTGTATGTATATACTTTCGCGAGAGTGGTGAAATTGGCAGACACGCCAGACTTAGGATCTGGTGCCTCACGGCGTAAGGGTTCAAGTCCCTTCTCTCGCACAACGGATCTGCTCAAAAGCTTGTCGCGTTGCGGCGGGTTTAGAATGCGGGAATAGCTCAGTGGTAGAGCTCCACCTTGCCAAGGTGGATGTCGCGGGTTCAAGTCCCGTTTCCCGCTCTATTTCTCAAAACAGGCGATCCGAGAGTTTCTTGGGTCGCTTTTTTATTTTGACCGATCATCACTTGGAGTAACAGTTACATGATTACCGAAAAGAAAGTCGAGAACCTGGAAAAATCGCAGGTGAAACTCACAATTACCGTAGACAAGGAACAGGCAAGAAAGGAGTACGACGAACTGCTCGTCAAGTACGCAAAGACCGCGCAGATAAAAGGGTTCCGGAGGGGCAAAGTGCCCGCCTCCATACTCGAGCAGAAATTCGGCGAAAGCATCAGGAGCGAAGCCAGCATCAGCATCATCGAGAACAGCCTGAAAGAAGCCCTGGAAACGGTTGAGAAGAAGCCGCTTCAACTCGAGCCCCCGTCGCTTGACGGCGAGGTCGATCTCGAGCTCGGGAAAGACTTCACCTTCGCGGTTACCTACGACTACTTCCCGGAGATCGAGCTTGGTGATTACAAAGGCCTGGAATTGGAAGAACCGGCGGTATCCATCAGTGCGGAGGATGTGAACCGGGAACTAGAGGTGATCCGTGATCAGAATTCCGTCGTCACGGACAAGAGTTCCGGTGTTGTGGAAAACGGCAATATCGTCACAATCAACTACGTTGAAGTGGGAGAAGACGGTGAAGAGAAAGACGGCACCTCGCGTCAGGATTTTGTTTTTACCGTCGGATCAGGGTATAACCTGTATAAGCTCGACGATGAGCTCATCGGTATGGAGCGGGATACTGACAAGACCATAGAGAAGGAGTATCCGGCGGATTTTGAGGACCCGGATCTCGCGGGCAAGAAAGTCCGCCTCAAGGTAAAGGTCACGCAGGTCAAAGAAAAACAGCTCCCTGAGCTGGACGACGAATTGGCGCAGGACGTCAGCGAAGAGTACAAGACACTCGACGATCTGAAGAAAGACATCAGGAAGCGGCTTCGCGAAGCCGCAGCTGAGCGCGTGCGCCGGTTGAACATAGACGCTCTTATCGACAAGATCCGCCAAAATTCTCGGATAGACATACCCGAGTCGATGATCCGCGCCGAGCTTGGCGCATCCTGGTCCAACTTCGCAAGCCGTTCCGGGTTATCTGAAGAACAGCTCCTCGGGGTCCTGCAAAGCCAGGGGCGCACGCCGGAGGATCTTTTCAACGATTGGAAACCTTCCGCGGAAACCTCGATTGCGTCGCGGCTCGTGATTAACCGGATAATTGAAAAGGAAAAACTCGAGGTCTCTGATGAAGAGCTGGACAAAGAGATAGCTGCAAGCGCCGAACGGAGCAATATGACACCCGAGCAAGCAAGGGAAAACTTTGAAAAGAACAATATGCTCGACTATATCCGGCGTCAGCTCCTTGATCGAAAGCTGTACGATTTTCTGCTTGAAAACGCGACAATACGGAAGGGCAAGAAGACAAAGTTTCTGGACTTGGTTCAGAATAATCAGTAATTTAGCGATAATTAAAAGAGTTAAACACATCGAAAAACCCACCTTTTATGAATGAAGCCCTGAAACAGGGCAAAAAAATGGCGGTTTTTCGCATGTGGCGATGTCATAGTTACGGTTGAAAAGTGTCCGTAACAATTCCATGCGGCCGTACGTATCCGGGGGTAGGTCCGGCCAAACCTCAGGAGTTAAGGCATGAATGAACAA
>JAFGHN010000250.1 GCA_016930115.1 Spirochaetales bacterium
AAATAGTCAACTAGGCCAGTAGCTCCAATGGCTAGAGCGCCGGTCTCCAAAACCGGATGTTGTAGGTTCGAATCCTACCTGGCCTGTAAGGTTCTGTGGGAGATCACGAATGAAGAAGATTTTTCAGTTTTTTGCTGAGAGCTATGCGGAGCTGAAAAAAGTAGTATGGCCTAGTCGCGAGGAGGTCGCTACTTCAACGAAAGTTGTCATAGTATCGACGGTTATCTTTGCGCTCGTTTTGGGCGTAGTAGATTTTCTGCTTCTGGCCGGTATCGATCTTATTTTCTAGCCAAAGGGGATCTATGGCCAAGGGCTGGTACGTTGTTCATACCTATTCAGGATATGAAAACAAGGTGGAAAAATATATACGGGCGCTGATGGATAGAGATGTGTTCGGCGGTGCGGTGACCGACGTGAAGGTGCCTTCCGAAGAAGTAGTTGAGATGCGGGAAGGAAAGAAGAAAGTCACCAACCGCAAGTTTCTTCCGGGATACATCCTTGTGGAGATGGACCTGCCGGATGACAACTGGAAAGCGATCTGTTCGGAAGTGCGGAAACTGCAAGGGGTAACGGGATTTGTGGGCTCCACAAGAGGGGTCAAACCACAGCCGATATCGGCGGAGGAAGCCCGTTCCATCCTGCAAAAGGCCGGTGAGATCAAAACAGAAAAACATCTGGCGCCGAGACAGATATTTACGCTTGATGAGTCGGTACGGATCATCGATGGGCCTTTTGATACGTTTACCGGCACGATTGAGGAGATAAACCTCGAGAAGGGCAGACTCAGAGTGATGGTCGGCATATTCGGCCGGTCAACACCCGTGGAAGTCGACTTCAACCAGGTTGAGAAGATATAGGGGGTGTGTTCTCGGAAGAACGCGCCTGTTGGCAGTAGCCCTGTTGGGAGCCCCGCGACTAAATCCGGGATTAAGTAGCGAGGCGCTTGCACCACAAAGGAGTAAAATATGGCAAAGAAAACGGTTGCCGCAGTTATCAAACTGCAGGTGCCCGCCGGGAGAGCAACACCTGCGCCGCCCGTCGGGCCGGCACTGGGTCCGCATGGAGTCAGTGCTCCACAGTTCGTTCAGCAGTTCAACGACCGGACCAAGAATGTCGAGCCGGGACTTACGGTGCCTGTAGTAATCACCGTATTTGAGGACAGAAGTTTCACGTTTATCACCAAAACGCCGCCGGCAGCCGTTCTCATCAGAAAGGCGTGTAATCTGGAGAAGGGTTCGTCCGAGCCCAACAAGGAAAAGGTTGCTACGATATCCCGCAAGAAGCTTGAGGAAATCGCCAAGCTGAAGATGGAAGACCTGAACGCCAATGAAATAGATGCGGCGGTTAGAATCATTGCAGGTACCGCCCGCAGCATGGGCGTTGTCGTGGAGAACTAGCACTATGAAACACGGCAAGAGATACAAAGAAGCCCTCGAGAAATACGATAAGCTCAAGAATTACCCCGTGGATATGGGTGTTGAACTGGTAAAGCAGTTGGCCTTTGCCAAGTTTGATGAAAGCATCGACGTTTCGGTGCATCTCAATCTGAAGAAAAGCCAGACGGTGCGGGACACCCTCGTGCTGCCTCATCAATTCGCGGAAGGCAAGAAAATCCTGGTTTTCGCGAAGGGTGACAAAGCTGAAGAAGCGCGTAATGCCGGAGCCGATTATGTCGGCGATACCGATCTTGTTGAAAAGATACAGGGTGGCTGGGTGGACTTCGATGTCGCCGTAGCCACACCGGATATGATGAGGGATGTCGGGAGGCTCGGGCCGGTGTTGGGCCGCCGTGGGCTGATGCCCAACCCAAAGACCAGAACGGTTACCTTTGATATCAAGGAAGCCATAGCCGAGTTGAAAAAGGGGCGGA
Organism: Spirochaetales bacterium; assembly: GCA_016930115.1. Classification (GTDB taxonomy): domain Bacteria; phylum Spirochaetota; class Spirochaetia; order ARS1246; family ARS1246; genus JAFGHN01. The sequence goes on from JAFGHN010000250.1 coordinate 1,871, forward strand.
CCGAATTCCGTTCGGACAAGACGAATATCATCCATTGCGCCGTCGGCCGCGTGTCCATGGATAAGGAGAAGGTTGCGGAAAATCTTCGAATGTTGATTTCGGAGGTGAATCGCAGACGTCCCGCGGACGCAAAAGGGAACTTCATCACTTCGGTGGCGATCTCGTCCACGATGGGGCCCGGTGTGCGGCTGGACGTTAAAGAAGTTCTGGTACAGTAAGGAAAGAACAATATGGCTGAATACACAACCAAGCTACAGCAGTACAAGCTCGACGCCGTAGAAGAATTGAAGGACGACTTCAAAGCGGCGAAGGATTGTATACTTGCCGACTACAGGGGACTGAACGTCGAGCAAATTACGGCCCTAAGGAACAGGCTCCGGGAAAATGGGGCCATTTTTAAGGTCGTGAAAAACAGATATGTGAAAATCGCGATGCGTGATCTGGAGATGCCGGAAATCACGGACCAGCTCGTGGGCCCGACGGCAATGACGTTGATGACCGCGGACTCGGGAGCCGCAGCAAAGGTGCTGGTCGAGTTTTCAAACGATACGGTCCTGACGGTGAAAGGCGGTATCATTGACGGGAAGGTTTTTGACGGCGATCAGATCAAACAGTTCTCCAGATTGCCTTCCAAGAATGAGCTTCTGTCAATGCTCATGAGCGCGATGAACGGCCCCGTGCGGGGACTCCTGTACGCGCTGCAGGCCGTGCCGCAGAAACTTGTACGGACGCTGCAGGCAGTGGCCGAAAAGAAAGAGGCGGAAGTTAAATAATGTAGGTAATTGCCGGTTCTCGAGAAGAACCGCAATCGAATATCAAAGACGGCTTTAGTCTTCTGGCAGAAGTAGACATGCTATTGCCGTTAAAGGAACAACAAGGAGAAGGTAATATGGCTACAGTGACAAAAGATGACATACTTGAGGCAATCGCCGGAATGAGCGTCCTCGAAGTGTCCGAATTGGTAAAGGCGATGGAGGAGAAATTCGGCGTTACCGCCGCGGCTCCTGTGGCTGCGTTTGCGGCGGCCCCCGGTGCGGGTGCAGCCGGCGGGGAAGCGGCGGAAGAGCAGACCGAGTTTGACGTGATTCTCAAGGGTTTTGAGGACGGCAAGAAGATTCCGGTAATCAAGGAAGTCCGGGCAATAACGGGCTTGGGCTTAAAGGAAGCAAAAGAACTTGTCGAAGCTGGAGAAAAAACTCTCAAAGAGGGTGTTTCAAAGGAGGAGGCAAATTCCTTGAAAGAGAAACTAGAAGCCGCCGGCGCGACGGTAGAATTGAAGTAGCACCACACGCATATCGCCGCGCTATCGCTTCTTAAGGATATGTAAAATAGGTATCAGGCAAATTTCGAATCAGACGTCCAATACACATTCTCGACGCCACCGGGGTAGTATATCCCGGTGGCTTGTCTTGTAGAAACACTCGCGAGAGGGGGAAATATGAAGAACAATGACCACAAGAAACGGCTGTACGTAGGCGCGGATTATGTAGAAGTCATGGAACTGCCGGACTTGGTGGATATCCAGCTTTCTTCGTACGAAAAGTTCCTTCAGCGCGAAGTGTTGCGGGCGGGGAAGCCTTTGAAAGTCCAGGGTATGGAAGAGGTTTTCCAGACGGTTTTCCCCATCGAGAGTCCCAACGGTGACATGACACTCGAATACACTCACTACACGCTGGACGAGGACAACATAAAGTTCTCGGAGTACGAGTGCAAGCTCAAAGGCTTGACGTACGCTATCCCTGTGAAAGCCCGGGTGAACCTGATCTTTCAGGAGACCGGCGAGATCAGACAGAAAGACATCTATATCGGTGACATCCCTCTCATGACCGAAAGAGGGACTTTCATCATAAACGGCGCCGAACGGGTCGTGGTCAGTCAAATACACAGATCGCCGGGGGTTATTTTTTCACATGAAAAGGGAGTGTTCTCCTCACGGATCATTCCCTACAGAGGATCCTGGCTCGAGTTTGAAATCGATCAGAAGAAAGAGCTCATCTACGCAAAGATCGACAGGAAGAAACGTATCCTGGGAACCTTATTTCTTCGCGCTCTCGGCTACTCAAAAAAGGAAGAGATCATCGATATCTTCTATAAGAGAAAGAAGGTCTCTATTGCCGATACACGTGAAGAAAAAGAGGAGCTTGTCGGGCAGGTGCTGGCAAGGGCCGTTTTTACCGGGGAAGGGGCCGAGGAAAAGAAACTCTACAGCGCGGGATCAAAGATCCATCCGCACGATGTTGATGAGCTTCTGCATCTGGGGATTCAAGAAGTCGAGGTCATTGATTTCACCAACCCCGAGTCTCTCCATTCGTCGATCATTCTCAACTGCTTTGAGCGGGAGGATGTGAAATATACGAAGGACGACCCGGCGCTTGACGAACCCAGCAAGGAGGACGCGCTTTCCGCGGTCTACTCGGTCCTCATGCCCGGCGAACCCATCACCCTGGAAAGCGCCGAAAAAGACCTGACTTCGATGTTCTACTCTCCAAGACGATACGATCTCGGAAAGGTCGGCCGCTACAAACTGAACAAGAAGTTCGATTACGAGCCGGCTCTCGATACGCAGACTCTCACCGCCGACGATATCGTCAATACCATGCTCTATCTCATCAAGGTGTACATCGGCGAAGCGAACGTGGACGATATAGACCATCTCGGTAACCGCAGGATCCGTTCGGTCGGCGAGTTGCTCTCCAACCAATTGAAGACCGCCTTTACGCGTATGGAGCGTATTGCCAAGGAACGGATGTCCCTCAAGGAGACGGATACGGTCAAGCCGCAGGACCTGGTTTCTATCAAACCGATAGTGGCGGCAATCAAGGAGTTCTTCGGTTCGAGCCAACTTTCGCAGTTTATGGACCAGGTCAATCCGCTTTCCGAGCTCACCCACAAGAGACGGCTCAACGCGCTCGGGCCCGGCGGTCTTTCCCGTGACAGAGCGGGGTTTGAAGTCCGCGATGTCCACTACACGCACTACGGGAGAATGTGTCCTATCGAGACGCCGGAAGGTCCAAATATCGGATTGATCGTATCGCTGGCCAACTACACCCGGGTCAATGACTATGGATTCCTTGAGAGCCCCTACAGGACCGTCAAGAACGGAAAGGCGACGAAAACGATTGAGTACCTCTCGGCGATGGACGAAGAGAAGTACTTTATCGCTCAGGCAAACGCCAACATAGACGAGAAGGGGCAATTCCTGGACGACTTAGTTTCCTGCCGCAAGGGCGGCGACTACACGACGAAATCGCCGGCTGATATCCAGTTCATGGACGTCTCCCCGAAGCAGGTGATCTCGGTGGCGACATCGCTTATTCCGTTCCTCGAGCACGACGACGCCAACAGGGCGTTGATGGGATCGAACATGCAGCGCCAGGCCGTGCCGCTTCTCTTTTCCGAGGCGCCTATCGTCGGTACAGGGATGGAGGGAAAAACCGCCTATGATTCCGGCGTTCTTGTCAAGGCGAAAAGCGCGGGTGAAGTTGAAACCGTGAACTCGGAAGAAATAGTCGTCATTCCGGATGGCGCAGCCCGCAAATCCGACCGCGAACTCTACAAACTGACCAAATATCAGCGGACGAATCAGGACACCTGCTTCAATCAACGACCCCTGGTGCGCGAGGGAGATCGTATTGATCCGGGCCAGGTCATTGCCGACGGACCGGCGACTCAGCATGGTGAGCTCGCCCTTGGCAAGAACGTGCTCGTCGGCTTCATGCCCTGGAACGGCTATAATTTCGAAGACGCTATCCTTATCTCGGAGCGCTTGGTCAAGGAAGACACCTTTACCTCGATTCACATAAAAGAGTTCAACATCGAAGTACGTGAGACGAAACTCGGACCCGAAAAGATAACGAGGGATATACCGAACACAAACGAACACGCCATAGAACAGCTTGACGAAGAAGGCATTATCCGTATCGGCGCAAAGGTGAAATCCGGGTACATCCTGGTCGGCAAAGTAACACCAAAATCCGAAACTGAGACGACCCCGGAGTTCAAGCTCTTGAACTCGATCTTTGGCGAAAAAGCCAAAGAAGTGCGCGATACCTCTCTCAGGGTGCCCCACGGTGTCGAAGGTACTGTCATCGACATTCAACGTCTCAAGAGGTCCGAAGGTGATGATCTGGCCCCCGGTGTCGATGAAGTGGTGAAAGTCCTTATCTCGACCAAGCGGAAACTCAGGGAAGGGGACAAGATGGCCGGACGGCACGGAAATAAGGGAGTTATCGCAAGAATTCTTCCCGAAGAGGACATGCCGTATCTCGCTGACGGTACACCTGTGGATCTCTGCCTTAATCCGCTTGGAGTCCCCTCGCGGATGAACCTGGGGCAAATCCTGGAGACCGAGCTCGGCTGGGCCGGGCTCCAATTGAACGAGCTGTATGCAACACCGGTTTTCCAGAGTGCGTCCGGTGAGACCATAGGGAGAAAACTGAAAGAGGCTAATTTGCCGGCAAACTGCAAAACGGTGCTCTACGACGGGCGTACCGGTGAGGCATTTGAAAACGAGGTACTCGTCGGCGTTGTCTACATGCTCAAGCTGCACCACCTGGTTGACGATAAGATGCACGCGCGGTCGACAGGCCCGTATTCGCTGGTTACTCAGCAACCTCTCGGGGGTAAGGCGCAGTTTGGCGGCCAGCGGCTTGGTGAGATGGAAGTCTGGGCGTTGGAAGCCTACGGCGCGTCGAACACCCTGCAGGAATTGCTCACCATAAAGTCCGACGATATGACCGGAAGGGCGAAGATATACGAGAGTATCGTAAAGGGAGAGCCTTCGTCTTCCGCGGGCATACCGGAGTCCTTCAATGTTCTTGTTCAGGAGCTGCGAGGTCTGGCGCTGGACATATCCATCTGGGATTCCCGGGGGAAGCGTGTCCCGCTTACCGAGCGCGATGCGGAGTTGATTAACCGCCAGGGAAGCCAGTTTTAGGGGGGGAGAAGCATGAGAGATATTCAGGATTTCGACAATATAATGATCAAACTCGCCTCGCCGGAGCAGATCAGGGCGTGGTCATACGGCGAAGTGAAAAAGCCGGAAACGATAAACTACCGCACCTTGAGGCCGGAGAAGGATGGGCTGTTTTGCGAGCGCATATTCGGGACCACCAAGGAGTGGGAGTGTTATTGCGGCAAGTTTAAGTCTATCCGTTACAAGGGTGTTATCTGCGACCGGTGCGGCGTCGAGGTGACCCATTTCAAGGTGAGACGAGAAAGAATGGGGCATATAGAGCTCGCTTCGCCGGTTTCCCACATCTGGTATTACCGGTCGGTTCCCTCGAGAATGGGGCTACTGCTCGATTTGTCGATCGCCGGGCTCCGCTCAATACTGTATTACGAAAAGTACATAGTTATCGATGCAAGCGACACCGACCTGAAGAAAATGCAGCTTCTTTCTGAGGAGGAATACCTTGAAGCCCGTGAGAGGTTTGGCATGGGTTTTACCGCGGGTATCGGCGCCGAGGCGATACGGACGCTTCTGGAAGGGCTCGATCTTGACGCTTTGAGTGCCAGGCTCAGGAAACGCATGGTTGAGAAGGGCATTAAATCTGACAAGCGTCTGTTAAAACGGATCGAGATTGTTGAGAATTTCAGAGATTCAGGGAACAAGCCCGAATGGATGATACTTGACGTGATCCCGGTAATACCGCCGGAGCTCAGGCCGATGGTTCAGCTCGATGGTGGTCGTTTTGCCACATCGGATCTGAACGATCTCTACCGGCGCGTGATTAACAGGAACAACAGGCTCAAACGTCTCATGTCGCTCAATGCCCCCGATATTATCATCCGAAATGAAAAGCGCATGCTCCAGGAAGCTGTGGACGCCTTGTTCGATAATTCAAAAAAGAAGCGCGTGGTCAAAGGAGCCTCGAACCGGCCGTTGAAATCTCTTTCGGATATGCTGAAAGGAAAACAGGGCCGTTTTAGACAGAATCTCCTGGGAAAACGAGTTGATTATTCGGGGCGTTCTGTTATCGTGGTAGGGCCCGAACTCAAGCTCCATCAGTGTGGTCTTCCCACCAAGATGGCTCTGGAGTTGTACAAGCCCTTCATAATGAAGAAACTCGTTGAGAAGGACGTTGTCTACAACATTAAGAAGGCCAAGACACTTGTTGAGCAGGAGACTCCTGAGGTATTTGCCGTACTCGACGATGTCGTGAGAGAACACCCGGTGCTTCTGAACCGGGCCCCCACGTTGCACCGATTGGGAATCCAGGCTTTTGAGCCCATCCTCATCGAGGGCAAAGCCATCAAGCTTCACCCACTGGTCTGCCACGCCTATAATGCCGATTTTGACGGAGACCAGATGGCCGTTCACGTACCGCTCACCCAGGCGGCGCAGATAGAATGCTGGTCATTGATGCTTTCTTCCAAGAATCTGCTGAACCCGGCGGATGGGAGCCCAATCGTATTTCCCTCGCAGGACATGGTGCTCGGAGTTTACTACCTCACCATGGCCCGGCCCGGAGCGAAAGGTGAGGGCAAATATTTCAGTTCTACAGACGAAGTCTTGATGGCCCTCGATTCGAAGTCAATCAACTACAACGCACTGTGCAAGGTCGAAATAAACGGAAACATAGTTGAAACCACCCCCGGCAGGATTATCCTGAATGAAGAACTGCCGGAGCAGCTCGGATTTATTAACCAGGGGATGGGAGACAAGGAACTCAAAACCTTGGTTGCCAGCTGTTACAAGGAGCACGGACCGTCGGTTACGGTTCAGATGCTCGATAAGATCAAGGACCTCGGATTCAAGTACGCCACTATTTTCGGCGCCACCATCGGCATGGATGATATCGTTATCCCGAAAGTAAAGCGCAGCATGATGGAAGATGCCAATGCCGAGGTCTTGAAAATCCAGAATCAGTATCTGCAGGGGCACATCACCCAGGAGGAACGGTACAACCGGGTTGTTGAGGTGTGGAGTAAGACAAACGAAGACCTGACTACCGAGGTGATGAAATCCCTGAAGGCTGATCGCGACGGTTTCAATCCGGTCTACATGATGGCTGTATCCAACGCCAGAGGGAGCCGGTCCCAGATCAGGCAGCTGGCGGGAATGCGTGGCCTGATGGCCAAACCTTCAGGGGAGATCATTGAGCTTCCGATCCGTTCGAGTTTTAAAGAAGGTCTTTCCGTAATCGAGTTCTTTATTTCGACCAACGGAGCAAGGAAGGGCCTCGCCGACACTGCGTTGAAGACTGCGGACGCCGGCTATCTCACACGCAGGCTTGTGGATATTGCGCAAGACGTGGTGGTCAACGAAGAGGACTGCGGAACAATCAACGGTCTCGAAAGAATGGCGCTGAAAGACGGGGAGGAAATCGTCGAATCCCTGCGGGATAGAATTACAGGCCGGTTCACCCTGGAGCGGGTCAAGCACCCGATCACGGGCGAAGTCATAATAGAGGTGAATGAGGAAATTACTGACGAAATCGCCGAATACATTGAGGAAGTCGGAATCGAACGTGTAAGGATCCGGACTGTTCTTACTTGCGAAACAAAACACGGTGTCTGTCAGAAATGTTACGGACGCAATCTTGCCACGAACAAGACGGTGGAAATAGGCGAAGCTGTGGGAATCATCGCGGCTCAATCTATCGGTCAGCCGGGTACGCAGCTTACCATGCGTACCTTCCATATCGGTGGTACGGCGACGAAGATCAGCGAGGAAAACCGTATCTATCTAAACTACCCGGTTATCGTGAAGGCAATACACGGTAGTACCGTCAAGTTGGAGAGCGGTAACCTGCTTTTTACCCGAAAGGGTAATGTCATCGTCAGCAAGATTTTGGATAGCGTAAAGTTGCGAAAGACGGATAAGGTTCTTATCGAAGACGGGCAGAAGGTTATTACAGACCAGCCCATCATTGTCCGCGGAACCAAGGAAATCAAGTCGTCTCAAATCGCTTACGTACACACCACTGAAAAAGAGCTCCTCCTTATTGCGCAGGAACAGAAAGTGGAAATCAGAAGTGGGTCCGAGTTGGCGGTGAAAGAGGGAGATTTAGTCGACAAGGAAGAATCGATAGCCATTTTCGATCCTTTTTCGGAACCGATCATAGCTGAAGTCGGCGGCATCGTGCGATTTCACGATATTATTCTCGGTACGACGTTGAAAGAGGAAATAAACGAGGATACAGGTAATATAGATAAGAAGATAACCGAGTTTACGCTTGAAAGCCTGCAGCCTCGCATTGTTATCGAGGGGAAGGACGGTGAAGAGTCTACTGCCTATTATCTGCCCGGAAGTGCCTATCTGAACGTGGAAGACGGCGCGACGGTTAAACCTGGACGAACCCTGGCAAAAATCCTCAAGGAAAGCTTCAAAACACGGGACATTACCGGCGGTCTGCCCCGCGTTGGTGAGCTGTTCGAGGCGAGAAGACCGAAATCGGTTGCAACGCTCGCACAGATCAGCGGGACCGTTCATTTCAAGGGCATTGTGAAAGGTAAGCGCATAATCGTCATCGAAGACGCCTATGGCAACGAGTACAAGCACCAGGTACCCATGGGGAAACACCTCCTTGTAAGGGAAGGTGATGAAGTCAACGCAGGGGAGCAACTGTGCGACGGCAACACAGACCCGCACGATATCCTCGACATCCTTGGCGAAAACGCCCTGCAATCATTCCTGATAAACGAGATTCAGGAGGTATACCGGCTGCAGGGCGTGAGTATCAATGACAAGCACATCGGCGTGATTATCAGACAAATGATGAGAAAGGTGGAGATAGAGCAGGTCGGCGATACAAACTTCATCTACGGCCAGCAGGTTGACAAATACCGGTTCCACGAAGAGAACCAGAAGGTATTGAGAGAGGGCGGTCAATCGGCGGTGGCGCGACCCTTGCTCTTGGGTATTACACGGGCTTCCCTCAATATTGATTCTTTTATTTCGGCGGCGTCGTTTCAGGAGACCACCAAGGTACTCACAAACGCCGCAATTGCGGGGAGCAATGACAGCCTGCGGGGATTGAAAGAGAACGTCATTATCGGACATCTGATCCCCGCCGGGACAGGGATGCGCCAGTACAAGCAGATCAAGCTCTACGATGAGAAGAGCGAGGACTTGGACGTCTATGTCCAGTCGATCATAGAGCAGCGCCGCTTAGAGGAGCAGCTGCGTTCTGAAGAGGAACATTTCGAGGACCTGGACGGCCCGGAGTATGTCGAGCCAACACCTGTCATACAAGAGGATGCTTGACATTTCAGAAGCATACTGTTAGATTCGGTGCTCACGCGCCGGTAAGGCGTAAGCAGGATAAGGAAAGGTTTGTATATGCCTACAGTAAATCAATTGGTGAGAAAAGGGCGAAAGAAAGCCGCTAAGAAAACAAAATCCCCCGCTCTCACTTCATGTCCGCAGCGCCGTGGCGTTTGCACGAGGGTGTTTACAATGACGCCCAAGAAACCCAACTCAGCGCTCAGAAAGGTAGCTCGCGTGCGGTTGAGCAACGGAATTGAAGCCAACGCATATATACCCGGCATCGGTCACAACTTGCAGGAACACTCCGTTGTCCTCATCCGGGGCGGCAGGATCAAGGATCTTCCGGGCGTGAGGTATCACATTATCCGCGGGGCCAAGGATACGTTGGGAGTGGACGACAGAAAAAAAGGACGCTCCAAATACGGGTCCAAAAAACCAAGGGCGTAGGGAGAGGCGAGATACATGAGTAGAAGACAGGTCGTGCAGGCAAGAGAGACTCTCCCTGATCCGATGTACAGCAGCGTCGTTGCTGAAAAATTCATTAACCGGATGATGACCCGCGGAAAAAAAATGGTCGCGCGGAAAATACTTTACGATGCGATGGAAGCGATGCGGGAAAAAGTCAATGAGGACCCGCTTCCGCTTTTTCTTAAGGCTCTGGATAACGTCAAGCCGATGGTGGAAGTCAAGTCCCGAAGGGTCGGCGGCTCCACTTACCAGGTGCCTGTTGAAGTAAACGACAAAAGAAGGGAAGCGCTGGCCATGCGGTGGATTATTCAGGCGGCACGTGCGCGTTCCGGTTCGTCTATGGCGAGCAGATTGAGCTCCGAGTTGCTCGATGCGTACAATGCCACCGGCACCGCGTTTAAGAAAAAGGAAGATACCCATAGAATGGCTGAGGCGAATAAAGCTTTTTCCCATTATCGTTGGTAATAGCAGGGTTTATCTCGCTACAGGAATAAATTTGGGGTACCTACTTGCTTTTATGGCGAGTATTTTGTAATATAAGTGCCTTCGCTTAGGTATTGCGGCCAAACCGATCATCAGGCTGACCGGGGCTTTTCCAGCCGCCGGGCCGTCTGGATGATTAGGTGGTGCGTGTCAGAGAGCCGGACGGGAATACGCCGGCTCACGCCGGATAAAGGCGTTTAAAACACCACCAATTTGTCTGCCCGTTATTTTTTCCGCACGTACGGTGCGGTTAAGAAGTCGGCGGTGTGATTTTTATCGCCGCCGGTGATTGTATAAGGATAGAGATTTCTCTAACTTTGGGTCTAGAAATCACAAGGAGGAAGTGATGGCCAAAGCAAAATTCGAAAGGACAAAACCACATATCAACGTCGGTACAATTGGTCACGTCGACCATGGTAAGACAACGCTCACCGCGGCGATTACTATGCACTGCGCAAAGCTGTTTGGCGACAAGATAATGAGTTACGACGATATCGATAATGCACCCGAGGAGAAAGCGAGGGGTATTACGATAAACACCCGGCATGTCGAATACCAGTCCGAGAAAAGACATTACGCCCATGTCGACTGTCCCGGCCACGCAGACTATATCAAGAACATGATCACAGGCGCTGCCCAGATGGACGGAGCGGTTCTTGTTGTTTCCGCGCCGGATTCGGTAATGCCTCAGACAAGAGAGCACATACTTCTCGCACGTCAGGTCGGAGTACCCGCTATGGTCGTATTCCTGAATAAAATCGACCAGGTTGACGATGAAGAGCTGATCGAGCTTGTCGAGGAAGAAATCCGCGAAGTGCTGACTGAGTACAAGTTCCCGGGTAATGAAATCCCGATCGTCAAGGGTTCAGCCTTCGAGGCGATGGAAAACCCGGATGACGAAGCGAAGACCGCATGCATTGCTGAGCTTCTCAAGGTGATGGATGATTATTTCCCGGTTCCTGAAAGGGCGGTTGATCAGCCTTTCCTCATGCATATCGAGGATATCTTCTCGATACAGGGCCGTGGCACCGTTGTCACGGGAAGAATCGACCGCGGTGTGGTAAAGGTCGGTGATGAAGTCGAGATCGTCGGCATTCGGGAAACCCAGAAGACCGTATGCACCGGCGTCGAGATGTTTAACAAGCTGCTCGATCAAGGCCAGGCCGGTGACAACATCGGTGCGCTTCTCCGCGGAATTGATAAAGACGCTGTGCAGCGCGGACAGGTCCTCGCCAAGCCCGGCAGCATTACGCCCCACAAGAAATTCAAGGGGACGATTTACTGTCTTACCCAGGCGGAAGGCGGGCGCCACTCGCCGTTCTTCAACGGCTACCGACCTCAGTTCTATTTCCAGACGACCGATATCACCGGAACAGTCGACCTTCCCGAAGAGAAACAGATGGTCATGCCCGGCGACAACACTGAGATCAACGTTGAGCTTATTCATCCCGTTGCGATGGAGAAGGGACTTCGCTTCGCCATCAGGGAGGGCGGAAGAACCGTCGCAAGCGGTCAGGTGATCGAGATTGTCGAGTAAACGGCAGAGGGTCCCGTTGCTCTCGAGCGACGGGGCCTCTTTTTCATGGAGGAAACATGGCCAGCGATAAGATTCGGGTTAGGCTCCGGGGTTTCGATATTGAGCTGATAGACCAGAGTTCAAAAGCGATTGCTCAAACGGTAGAGAAAGCCGGCGCGAAAGTTGCGGGACCAATTCCTCTGCCTACGCGCATTAACAAATACACAGTTCTCCGGTCGCCCCATGTCAACAAGAAGGCCCGTGAGCAATTCGAAATGCGGACGCATAAACGGTTGATAGACATCATCAATCCGTCGTCTACGGTCATGGATGCTCTCATGAGACTCGAGCTTCCGGCCGGTGTAGATGTAGAGATCAAGCAGTAGCCTGACGGGCGTGCGAGCGATTTTGGCCTGACAGCATCTGAGACCTGCCTGCGTGGTGAAAGCGTGTCATGTAGTGCGGCTTGTTGCGGGCCTTTAGTGAGAATGGTTTTGGGGAAATAAGATGATAGGGTTAATTGGCAAAAAAATCGGAATGACCCAGGTATTTGATGAAAACGGCAAAGTGACGCCTGTTTCGGTCATCAAGTTCGAAGACAACTACGTGGTGGCCGAGCGTGTACCGGAACGCGATGGATACAGCGCCTGTTTGCTCGGGTCCGTCGAAGTAAAAGAAAGCCGGGTAAGCAAACCCTACGCCGGGCAGTTCAAGGCGGGCGTCAAGCCACAGAAGTACCTCTATGAAATACGAGATTTTGCGGCGGAATTCGAGGTTGGTCAGAAGCTTGGCGTCGAGCTTTTTTCCGGAGCGCGTTACGTAGACGTGATCGGCACTTCCAAGGGAAAAGGCTATCAAGGCGTCATAAAAAGGCACGGTTTCCACGGTGGTCGGAAAACCCACGGTTCCAAGTTCCACCGTGAGCCGGGATCAACCGGTATGGCCGCCTCACCTTCCAAAGTTCAGAAAGGATCACGGATGCCCGGAAGGATGGGTGGGGTAACGACAACGGTGCAGAACCTGAGTGTCGTCAGTGTGGACGAAGAAAATCAGCTTCTTCTGGTAGCGGGGGCTGTTCCGGGCCGGCGAAACGGCACGGTCTACGTTAAGACCGCGAAAAAGAAGGCGTAACAATGGAGATGAAAGTCTATTCGATCAGCGGAGAACCTGTTAAGGACATCACGCTAAATGACAGCGTTTTTAGACGCGATGTAAACCGAGACGCGATATACTACGCCATTACAAACGAGCTTGCGAATGCGAGGGTCGGGACGTCCTCGACCAAAACGAGAAGCGAGGTGAAGGGAACCAGCGCCAAGCCGTGGCCGCAGAAAGGCATGGGGCGGGCCCGCGCCGGCCGGCGGCGTTCACCGTTGTGGGTTGGCGGAGGCATCATCTTTGGTCCAAAACCTCGGGATTATTCGTACAAGGTACCTAAAAAACTGAAAAGGCTTGCCTATAAATCGATATTGAGTCTGAAAGCCCAAAAAGAGCAGCTGAAAGTTGTTGAGGACTTTACGGTTGAATCCGGGAAGACGCGTGATCTCGCCGGAATTCTCAAGAGGCTTGTTGACGGCGGGAGCACAGTGCTCGTACTGAAAGATGACGATGTGATGCTGAAACGGGCCGCTTCGAATATTCCGTGGCTAAAGACCCTTGCGTACAATCGTTTACGAGCGCACGACCTCTACTATGGGCGAAGCATACTCGTCCTTGAGACGGCCGCCACAAAACTGGGCGAGTTTTATGGCGAGGACGAATAGGGGAGAATGTTACTGTGGAAGCGGACAGCATAATCATTGAACCGGTTCTTACCGAAAAAACGAACACCATGCGGGAAAACAGCGACACTAATAAGTATGTTTTCAAAGTTGACCGGAGATCCAACAAATTGCAGATCATGAAGGCGGTTCATGAGCTTTTTTCGGTGAATCCGGTCAACTGCAGAATTATCAACGTGAAGCAAAAACCACGGATGGCGCGGACGCGTTCCGGGTTCAGGCGCGGGAGTACGGCGACCTGGAAAAAAGCGATAGTGACTCTCCCAAAGGGAGAGAAGATCGACATTTTTGAGGGCGTCTGATTGCCTTAGGGGGCTTATGTGGCATTGAAGAACTACAAACCGAACACTCCAAGCTTGCGTTTCACGACGGGTCTGACATTTGATGAATTGACCAAGCGCAAACCGGAAAAGGCGCTGTCAAAGGGGAAAAAGGCTTCTTCCGGACGCGATGCAAAAGGTCGTATCAGCGTTCGGCGAAGAGGGGGCGGACACAAGCGAAGACAGAGAATTATCGATTTCAAACGTGACAAATTTGGAGTGCCGGGAACGGTGTCTTCCATAGAATACGATCCTAACCGTTCGGCGAACATCGCCCTCGTCGTGTACGCGGACGGAGAGAAACGGTATATCGTTGCGCCGAAAGGCCTCGCTGTGGGTACAACTGTGCAGAGCGGGCGGGGCGTCCCGGTTGCCGTCGGCAACGCGATGCCGATGGAGGATATTCCTCTCGGTATGACCGTACATAATGTGGAGCTCCAGTACGGCAAAGGCGCACAGCTTGCCCGTGCTGCCGGCGCGAGTGCTGTGATCGTGGCCAAAGATGGCGATTACGTTACATTGCGGCTCCCTTCGGGGGAGATGCGGATGATCTTCAGGAAATGCATAGCCACCCTGGGTGAAGTCGGCAACGAGGATTCGATGAACGTATCGATAGGCAAGGCCGGGAGGAATCGATGGCTCGGCAAACGGCCCAAAGTGCGTGGCGTCGCGATGAATCCTGTGGACCATCCGCACGGAGGCGGTGAGGGAAAGAGCTCCGGTGGCCGCCATCCTGTGTCGCCGTGGGGTACCCCGACAAAAGGTTACAAGACGCGGAAGAAAAAGAAGAATTCCAGTAATTTCATTGTCAACAAGAGAAAGTAGGAGCAGAGCGTGGCAAGGTCGATAAAAAAAGGACCGTTCATCGAAAAAAAGCTCTACAAGCGGGTTGTGGAGATGAGCAAATCCGGGGACAAACGCATGATCAAGACGTATTCCCGTTGCTCCACCGTCATTCCGGAAATGGTAGGCTTGACCATATCTGTTTACAACGGGAAGACCTGGGTCCCCGTATATGTCACCGAAAATCTGGTCGGGCACAAACTCGGTGAGTTTGCGCCTACGAGAATTTTCCGTTCTCATGCCGGATCCGATAAGAAAGTCGCCAAGAGGTAAGAAGATGGCAACTGAAGCAAGGAAGGGCTATTCAGCGAAAGCCTCTCACCTTATGATTTCTCCTTCAAAACTCCGCCGGGTTGCTGATGTCATTCGTAGAAAACCGTATGCGGAAGCGTTGGCGCTCCTGGAAAGCCTGCCTCAAAAAGGGGCCCGGTTTTTGAAAAAAGTGATTCAATCTGCCGCTGCGAACGCGCTGTCGCAGAACAAGCAGCTTGATGAAGAGATGCTTTACATCCGTGAGCTCGTTGTCAGTGATGGTCCAAGGATGAAAAGAGTGTGGCCGCGTGCGCGTGGAAGGCGGGACATCCTGCAGAGGCGGATGAGTCATGTTGGTGTGGTGCTTGATGAGATAGCGGGATTGGAGGATTGATATGGGGCAGAAAGTTAATCCGATTGGAATGAGAATAGGTATCAATCGAAGCTGGAAATCCCGCTGGTATGTCGACCCGCGCGAGTATGCGGATACGCTTCACGAAGATCTCTTGATCAGAAAGACCCTCGATGACTGTCCGGAAACCAAGGGAGCCGAGATTGCGGATGTTGAGATAATCCGGCACCCCCAGCGCATTACGATCGTGATACAAACCTCGCGGCCGGGAATCATCATCGGTGCAAAAGGATCCAATATAGAGAAGATCGGTGCGAGGCTTCAGAAAGCTGCGGAGAAGAAGATTCAGATTAAAATAAAGGAAATCAAACGACCGGAGGTCGATGCACAGCTCATTGCGAACAATGTCGCGAGACAGCTGCGTATGCGTGGCTCGTTCAGGCGCGCGATGAAGATGGCGGTGAGCAACGCGATGAAAGCCGGTGCGCAGGGAATAAAAATCAAGGTGGCCGGCCGCCTTGGTGGAGCGGAAATGTCGCGTATGGAACAATACAAGGACGGCCGTGTTCCACTCCACACATTGCGTGCGAATATCGACTACGGGTTTGCCGAATCTCATACGAGTTTCGGGGTAATCGGCGTCAAGGTCTGGGTATTTAACGGCGAGGTATTCAAGAAGGATACAAAAGAGGATGCCGGACTTCTTGTGCGCAGACGACGGGCAAAGGAAGCTTCGGAGAGGAGCGAGTAGCCATGCTGAGTCCCAAACGAACGAAATTCAGAAAACAGATGAGAGGCAAATTTCGCAATACGGCGCAAAAGGGTAATACTCTCAATTTCGGCGACTATGGCCTGATTGCTCTCGAGCCTCACTGGATCACCAACAGACAGATAGAAGCTGCTCGTATCGCGATGACGCGGCATATCAAGAGGGGCGGAAAAGTGTGGATTCGCATCTTTCCGGACAAGCCCTACACAAAAAAGCCGGCAGAGACCCGAATGGGAAAGGGCAAAGGTAATCCTGAGTATTGGGTATCGGTGGTTGCCCCGGGGAGGGTCATGTTTGAAATGGCCGGAGTAACCGAGGAACTGGCTCGGGAGGCGCTTTCTCTCGCGGCAAGCAAACTTCCAATAAGAACGAAGTTTCGCACCCGGAAGGACCTGGAGTAAACAATGAAAGATTCGTTTAGTGATTTGAGTTTCGCGGAATTGCTCACGAAACGTGAGGAACTCAAGAAGCAGTGCCGGGAGGCAAGATTCAACAAGGTTGTCGGGCATCTGGAAAATCCTTTGATATTGAGAACATTGCGACGGCAGATGGCCAGGGTGAATACAATAATCCACGAGTACCGGCTTCGCATTCGAGGTGGAATGAATGAGTGACAACGCAACCCCTTCAGTGGTGAAAGGCAAGAAAAGGATCCTCACAGGTTTGGTTGTAAGCGACAAGATGGATAAGACCATTGTCGTGGCTGTGACGAGCAGGAAAATGCACCGTCTGTACAAGAAGTATCTGACGCAGACAAAGAAGGTGAAGGCACACGATGAGCGCGAAGAAGCCAAAATCGGAGATACCGTGCGAGTGGTTGAAACGCGCCCATTGAGCAAGGAAAAACACTGGCGTCTTCTCGAAATAGTTGAACGGGCGAAGTAAAGGACTTGTCGGAGTGTAAGTTATGTTACAGATGCAGAGCTATTTGAATGTAGCAGACAACAGTGGTGCCAAGCGTGTGCAATGTATAAAGGTTTTGGGCGGTTCCAAACGCAAGAATGCGGGCATCGGGGATGTCATCATAGTCGCGGTGAAAGTGGCGCTCCCTAATGCGGCTATCAAGAAGGGGGATGTCAGACGTGCCGTTATCGTGAGGACGAACAAGGAACACAGAAGGCCGGACGGAACCTATATACGTTTTGACGACAACGCGTGCGTAATAATTGATGACTCGGGTGCACCGCTTGGAAAGCGCATTTTTGGGCCAGTAGCGCGGGAACTGAGGGAGGGTGACTATATGAAGATAGTTTCGTTAGCTCCCGAAGTACTCTGAGGTTGTAGCGGAGGACGACTATGAAGATGAAATTGAAAAAAGATGACACCGTACAAGTCGTTTCGGGCAAAGATCGCGGTAAAACGGGTAAGGTGCTTCGGATAGATACCGAGAAAGGCCGCGTCATCGTCCAGGGCTTGAATATGATCCGGAAAGCCGTGAAGCCGCGTCGTCAGAACGATAAGGGCGGTATTATAGATGTGGAAGCCGCAATCGACATCTCCAATGTGATGGTTGTATGCAAGAAGTGTGGGCCGACAAGAATCGGGTTTGCAGGCGAGAAAGCCAACAAAACGAGAATTTGTAGAAAATGCGGAGAAGCATTGTGAAAAACGGATATATACCACGGCTGAAAACCGTGTACAAGGACAAGGTTGTTCCGGATTTGCAGAAGGAGTTCGCTTACAGCTCTTCAATGCAAATCCCGCGGATAGAAAAGATAAGCGTGAGCGTGGGAGTTGGAGAGGCGATTGGAAACAAGAAGTTCCTCGATTCCGCGATGAAAGAAATCGAAATGATTACCGGGCAACACCCCGTAAGGACCAAAGCGAAAAAATCAATCTCAAACTTCAAGCTGCGCGAAGGCATGGAGATAGGCGCCAAGGTGACTCTTCGGGGAACGTATATGTGGGAGTTCTTGGATAGATTTATGAACGTGGCATTAGCTCGCGTGAAGGATTTCAGGGGAGTGAGCCCGAACTCTTTTGATGGGCATGGTAATTACTCGGTCGGCATAACCGAGCAGATTATATTTCCCGAAATTGACTACGACAAAATTGAACGAGTGAGTGGTCTAAACGTGGCGATCGTTACAACCGCCAAAACAGACCAGGAAGCGCGAAGCTTACTCGCCGGGCTCGGTATGCCGTTCAGGAAGTAGGAGAGAGATATGGCAAAAAAATCATTGATCGTTAAGGCGAGGAGGAAACCTAAATTCAGCACCAGAAAAGTGCACCGATGCCGAATTTGCGGCAGACCTCGCGGATACATGCGGAAGTTTCAGATGTGCAGGATCTGTTTTCGCAAGCTCGCGAGCCAGGGAATGATCCCCGGAGTAACAAAATCTAGCTGGTAGGGAGAAGAATATGGCTGTTTCCGATCCTGTTGCAGACATGTTAACGAAGATTCGCAATGCAAACAGGGAGAAATTTGACCGAGTAGATGTGCCGACTTCAAAATTGAAACTTGAAGTCGTGAAAGTTCTGAAAAATGAAGGCTACATTAAGAACTTCAAGAAGATCAGCCAGGACAGTCAGCACGTAATAAGAATTTTCTTGAAATATGACGATACGATGACTCCCGTCATTCACGGGATACAGAAAATTTCCACACCCGGACGGCGTATTTATTCAGGCTATAAGCGGCTTCCCCGGGTACTGAATGGATACGGGACGCTTATCATTTCGACCTCTGCCGGCGTCACCACCGGCAAAAAGGCCGCCGAGAAAAAGGTTGGCGGTGAGCTGATTTGCTCGGTCTGGTAGGAGGGGCATAGAATGTCACGAGTAGGAAAATTGCCAGTGGATCTGCCCCAGGGCGTGACCGTCAAGGTAGACGGAAGCGTTGTGAGAGTGGAAGGGCAAAAAGGTTCGTTGGAGCAGAGCATACGACCGGAGGTCACTGTTGAGGTTCTCGATAAGCAGGTAGTTGTCGGGCGTGTGGACGATTCAAAGCCGGCGAAATCTTTCCATGGGTTGTACAGAAAACTGATAAGCAACATGGTCACGGGCGTCTCTGAAGGCTTTTCAAAGACTCTCGTGATAAACGGTGTGGGTTATCGTGTGGAAGTGAAAGGGCAGAATCTCCTCTTCAATCTCGGCTATTCGAATCCAATCGAATACCCTTTGGAAGATGGATTATCTGCGGCGGTCGAAGGTAACAACAGACTCACGATTAGCGGTATTGATCGTGAGAAAGTGGGCCAAACTTGTGCGGAGATACGATCTCTCCGCCCGCCGGAACCGTATAAAGGGAAAGGCGTGCGGTATGAAAATGAGCATGTACGCAGGAAGATTGGGAAAGCCGGGATCAAATAGGACGGGTGTGTAGACGATGGCAAAAGAAAGCGAGAAAAGTAGAAAGAGAAACAAGCGTAAGATGCACATACGCAAACGGATAACCGGTACTGAAACCAGGCCCCGGGTATCCGTATTCAGGAGTAATCGCCACCTGTACATACAGGCGATTGATGACGCGAATGGCCGAACCATTGTGTCCGCCTCCAACCTCGAGAAAGAGCTTTCGGGATTGAAGAACTCAGTCGAAGCTGCGTTGAAACTCGGCGAAACTTTTGGCAAGAGGCTTGGTGAGAAAAATCTCAAGACCGTTGTTTTCGACAGGAATGGTTACAAGTATCACGGCATCGTCAAAGCCGTGGCCGAAGGTACAAGGAAGGCGGGAATTGATTTCTAGGGGGAGTGTGTGAATCAAACCAGGAAGAGAGATTCCGAGCAGGAAGGCATGGAGTATGCTGAAAACCTCGTAAGACTGAACCGGGTCGCCAAGGTAGTGAAAGGCGGAAGAAGGTTCTCATTCTCTGCGCTCATTGTGGTAGGCGATAGGAACGGAAGGGTTGGATATGGGTTCGGAAAGGCAAACGACGTGTCTGAGGCTATCAGAAAGAGCATAGAGAAAGCAAAGAAGAATATGATTACGGTGCCCAGGCAGAAAAGCACTATTCCGCACCCGATAATCGGCCGTTTCAAAAGTGCGAGAGTCGTGCTGAAGCCCGCCGCGCCGGGGACCGGCATCATTGCGGGCGGACCTGTGCGGGCGGTAATGGAAGCTGCCGGTGTATCGGATATCCTCAGTAAATCTTTGGGATCTGATAATTCGATGAATATTGTGAAAGCCGTATTTAGCGGCCTTGAGAACCTGCTTGATGCAAGAAAGATCGCAAAGGCGCGGGGAAAACCGATAAGCGAGATGTGGGGGTAGGTGTGGCTGAGAAAACAAAGAAACTGCAGATCAGGCTGATC
Organism: Spirochaetales bacterium; assembly: GCA_016930115.1. Taxonomy (GTDB): domain Bacteria; phylum Spirochaetota; class Spirochaetia; order ARS1246; family ARS1246; genus JAFGHN01. Next base: position 22,123 of record JAFGHN010000250.1, read on the forward strand.
AAAAGCCCTCTCAAACGCAAGCCGAACCAACGGAAGACCGTCATTGCCCTCGGTTTGCACCGGATGAATCAGGTAGTCGAATTGGAGGCTACGCCGGCCGTTGCGGGTATGGTAAACACGGTCTCTCACCTGCTGGAAGTGAAGGAGATAGACTAGACATGGGAGATATGGATATCCGTCCGCCGGACGGTTCGCGCAAGAGCAAAAGGATCGATGGCCGTGGCAACTCCGGTCGTAGAGGCGGACGTGCCGGGAAGGGCAACAAAGGGCAGAACGCCCGCGCGGGTGGTGGTGTGCGTCCAGGATTTGAAGGCGGGCAGATGCCGCTCTACAGACGAATACCCCGCAAGGGATTTTCGAATTTCCCTTTCAAGCGTGAGTTTGAAGTAGTGAATGTAGCCACTCTTGATAAAAAGTATGCGGATGGTGAAACCGTTTCGATTGAAACGCTCAGGGAGAAACGTATCGTCAAGAAAAAATCAGTCATTGTCAAGATACTCGGAGAAGGTGAATTGACGAAGAAACTGACGGTACAGATCAACGCTGTTTCTGCCCAAGCCAGAGCGAAAATCGAGATGGCCGGAGGCACTGTGGCGGAAGCGCCGGTGAAGACAGGCTCAGAAAAGGATAATGAGGGTAATGTAGATGGCGAGTAATCCGATAGTGGATGTATTTCGCATAAAAGATCTGCGTGACAGAATACTCTTTACCATTTTCATGCTGGTGATATTCCGTCTCGGCGTGGCGTTGCCCATTCCGGGCATCAACATAAACGCGCTGAAACTCTATTTTATGGCGCAGGAATCTGCCTCAACGGCGATTGGAATCACCGATTATATCGATTTTTTTGCCGGAGGAGCCTTCAAGAATTTCTCGGTGTTCATGTTGAGTATCATGCCGTATATTTCGATGTCGATCATCATGCAGCTTCTGGTACTCGTTTTTCCTAAGCTTAAGAAAATATCGGAGGAAGAAGGCGGAAGGAAGAAGATACAGCGCTACACACGTTACGGTACGGTAGTGATGTGTCTGATTCAGTCGTATACCGTCACCATTTACGCTAACTCGATACCCGACGCTATTGCCATTGCGCGGGTACCGTATACTATCATCGCAATGTTGACGGTTACCACGGGCACCATCTTTCTCATGTGGATGGGAGAGCAGATAACCCAGCGGGGTGTCGGAAACGGTATTTCTTTGCTTATTTTCGCAGGCATCGTCGCTCGGATGCCCGCAGCATTCGTAGAGTTGTTCAGGAAGGTCGGCGCCGGTGAGTTGAATCCGGTTTTCGTCATCATAGTACTAGCGATGTTTGTTGGAGTCATCGCGCTTGTCATTTACGAGCAGCAGGGACAGCGGAAGATCCCGGTGCACTACGCAAAACGAATCGTCGGCAGAAGGATGTACGGCGGGCAGAATACCTATCTGCCCTTTAAAATCAATCCGTCCGGCGTTATACCGGTTATCTTTGCTTCGTCGATTCTAACTTTTCCGATACAGATAGCCCAGAATCTGGCGGGAAATGTGCGATGGCTCGGTGATTTCGCTTATTGGATAAGACCCGGCGGCTTGCCCTACATCATCATTTATGCGTTGCTGATCATCTTTTTCGCGTATTTCTACACGCAGGTGACCCTTAACCCGGTGGAAATATCGAAACAGATACGGGAGAACGGCGGATCGATACCTGGTATCAGATCCGATAAAATGGAAGAGTACCTGAGCCGGATTCTGTCGAGGATTATATTGCCTGGCGCTCTTTTCCTTGCATTTATCGCGATTATACCCACGATTGTTCAAGGGCTCTTCAATTTTCCTGCGGAGTTAGCGCTCCTCATGGGAGGCACATCACTCTTGATTATGGTCGGCGTTGATCTTGATACGATGTCACAGATTGAAGGACACCTGCGGATGCATCACCATGAGGGTCTTACAAAAAAAGGAAGAATCAGGTCCAGAAACCTATAGGAGTCCAGGATATGAAAGTAAGAGCGAGCATTAAACCTATGTGTGACAACTGCAAGATAATACGCCGTAAAGGCGTATTGCGCATTGTTTGTACCAATCCAAAGCACAAGCAGCGGCAGAGGTAGGAGAGAAATCATGGCACGAATTGCAGGCATTGACTTACCGAACAAACCGGTGAGTATCGCGTTGACTTATATCTACGGTATTGGACGCACATCCGGGAGGGAAATTTGCGAGAAAGCCGGCGTTGATCCTGCCATCAGGATGAACGATGTATCGCCGGATGATGCGGCAAAACTCAGACAGATAATAGAAAACGAATACAAGGTGGAAGGACGGCTGCGAACTGAAATAGCCCTCAACATAAAACGCCTGATGGACATTGGCTGTTATCGAGGGCTTCGGCACAGACGAGGACTTCCGGTGCGCGGGCAGAGAACAAAGACCAATGCCCGGACAAGGAAAGGAAAGAAAAAAACCGTGGCCGGCAAGAAAAAAGCAGCCCAGGGTTAGCGGAGGAATAGGATTTGGCAAAGACGAAGAAAAGAAAGGAAAAGAAGACAGTATACGAAGGGAAAGTCTTCATACAGGCAACCTTCAACAATACGATAGTCACCATAACGGATTTAAACGGCAACGCGGTATCCTGGTCCAGCGCCGGCTCTCTTGGCTTCCGGGGCGCAAAGAAATCGACGCCGTACGCTGCCCAAACCACCGCAGAAACCGCGGCGCGGAAAGCGATAGATCAGGGACTGCGAGAGGTCCATGTGTATGTGAACGGGCCGGGGGTCGGGCGGGAGTCTGCGATTCGTTCTCTCGGTGCTCTTGGCCTGACAGTTCGGAGCATCAAGGATGTTACGCCGATTCCGCATAACGGATGTCGTCCTAGAAAAAGTCGAAGAGTGTAGAGAGGTCGTTAATTTATGGCGAGATATACCGCAGCGGTGTGCAGGCTCTGCAGGACAGAGGGAAAGAAGCTCTTTCTCAAGGGAGAACGATGCCACGGGGCGAAGTGCCCCATCACGAAAAAGCGAAATCCTCCCGGGAAAGGCCCTCGCTCACGCATGAGGAAACCGTCGAACTACGGAATCCAGTTGAGAGAAAAGCAACGGTTGAAACGCATATACGGAATGCTCGAAAGGCAGTTTCACAACGTGTTCGAAAAGGCCGACCAAATGGGAGGCAAGACTGGTGATAACCTTATCTCCCTGCTAGAATGCCGGCTCGATAACATTGTGTTTCGTATGCGTTTTGCGACGTCCCGCAGCCAGGCGCGGCAGCTCGTGTCTCATGGACACGTGCTCGTAAACGGCAAGCGTGTGACGGTGCCATCGTTTACAGTAAAAGAAAATGATCAGGTTGAAATTCAGGAGAAAAGCAAGAAATTGCTGGTAATAAAAGAGGGCTTGAGAGAATTTACGAGGTCGGGCGTTGTGCCATGGCTGGAAGTGGATCCCGATAACATGAAGGGCACCGTTAAAGCGATTCCGCGGAGGTCCGACGTCACGGATATTGCTGAAGTGAATGAACAGCTTATCGTAGAGCTCTATTCCAAATAGGAGTCATCATGGCACGAAAAAACCTGTTGAAGGGATTCAAGAAGCCGAAAGGTATCACCTTCGAACACAGTGAGGTAAAGCCGGATTACGGAAAATTCGTGGCTTATCCTTTTGAACGGGGGTTCGGCACAACGATAGGTAACACGTTGCGCCGGGTGCTGCTCTCGTCGATACAAGGCTATGCCATAACAGCGGTTAAGATAACCTCGTACGACGATGAAGGCACGCCTCATCTCATCTCCAGCGAGTTCGAATCCATTCCGCACGTCGTTGAAGATACTCCCGAGATAATAAATAACCTGAAAAGACTCAGGCTGAAACTCCAGGATGATGTGGAACAGGTAACGCATCTCATCGAGTGCAAAGGGAGCGGAGAAATAAAAGGCGAAGTCCTGGAGACCGGCTCGAATATCACGGTTATCAACAAGGATCAGAAGATCGCCACGTTAAGTAAAAAGGCCAATTTTGATCTGGAGTTGCAGATCGATCTTGGGCGTGGTTACGTGCCTGCGGAAGTAAACGAGAAATACGTGGAAGTGGTGGGAACCATACCCATTGATGCCGTTTTTTCGCCGATCAGAAGGGTCAAGTTCGAAACCGAGAACACTCGTGTCGGGCAGCGTAGTGATTATGATAAGTTGGTTCTCGAAGTATGGACCGATGGAACGATTGCGCCGGAAGATGCAGTGGCGGAAGCCGCCAAGATTACAAAAGATCACTTCACCATTTTCATCAATTTCGATGAAGACGCAGTCGGCGGAGACGATGAGCTGGATGAGGAAGAGGAGCGCGTAAAAGCCATTCTTGATACCCCGGTGGAAGAACTTGAGTTGTCGGTACGTTCAAGCAACTGTCTCAAGAATGCGAATATCAAGACCATCGGTGATTTGACCAGAAGGACCGAGGACGATATAGCAAAAACACGCAACTTTGGCAAAAAATCGCTTCAAGAGATCAAAGAAAAGCTTCAGGAATGGGGATTGAGCTTCGGAATGTCGGATTACAGTTCGCTGAAAGCATCGAAGAAGCTGCAACATCAGCAAGAGAAGGAAGACGAGAGCGATGAAACATAGAATCGGCTACAACAGAATCGGGAGAAAGGCTTCTCAACGCAAAGCCCTGGTCAAAAACATGGTGACCCAACTCTACCGGCACGAGAGAATACGCACTACCAAGACCAAAGCCCTGGAAGTTCGACGCAAGGCTGAAAAGCTTATTTCGCGCGCCAAGGAAGATTCGGTGCATAACAGAAGGATCGTGGCGAAGCTGGTGCAGGACAAAGAAGTGCTCGCAAAGCTCTTTACAGATATTGCCCCCGGTTTTTCCGACAGACCCGGCGGGTATACACGGATTCTTAAACTCGGTTACCGGAAAGGCGATTCCGCCGAGATGGTGTTACTTGAGCTTGTGGGAAGGGAAGGGCAGGAAGCACCTCGCAGGAGACGTGCCAGACCGGCGGTGAACACGGAACCTTCTCAGACGGAAGTCACCGGAGAGACTGCCGCGGAGGAATCGGTTGCCGAGGCGGCGGAAAGGGCGGCTTCGGATGCAGAAGTGGAAGCCGAATCGGAGACGGACGAAAAATAGGATCGTAGGATTCAAGGCACAAGAGTTCATCTGAAGGATAATCAGCTACCTTTTTGTATCATTTTCAACCAGAAGGCGTTTTTATAGTCACACCCCATTCCAACTTGCGTTTAAAACAGATGGAAAAAAGGATACAATGTTCCGATAATCAAGGGGTAGAGACCGGTTAGGAGTCGGATTCGGGATAAGCGCCGTATATAAATGAAATCTCTTGTTCGCTTTGCTCTTAGTCTCCTCATTACAGTCGTATTATTCGCGTTATTCACTTTTATTGCCTTTTCAGGCCTGTTTGATTATATCGAATCGCGATTCTATGATGAGCGGGTCGAGACTCTCGAACGCCAGTACGTGCAAGCTGCTGTCACGGTACTCGATGATTTTCATGAAGAGAACCTTAACAGGTTCAGGCGCTTGCTTCAAAATAGCGCGGTCGCTTCCATCTATAACGCCAACCAAAGTAGAGAGCAGATAAGCGTAACGCGAAACACCTTCGAGTTGCTAAACATCGATTACAGCGATTTTATCGGCGCCAGATTCATCGATGGCGATGGATTCATTCATTTCAGTACTTTCCCGGAGGATATACAATCATCAACAGACCTGGCGAGAGAGTACAAACGGTTACTTCCTGCTGAAGGCGAGTTCAGTCTTGGAGATTTACTAGCCAACGAAAGTGATCCCGAAGGTCTTCTTATCGACGCCAACCGCGGGCTCTTTGTTTACAAGCTGAGGTTCTTGAGCGGCACCGCGCTTTTCTATGTTTCGACACGAGGTCTTGCGCCGGCACTCGTGCAGGGCAATGTTCTCGATATCGGCGCCAGGTATTCGCTGATCCACGACCAGGGGATACTTCTCAGGCTTGAAAGCGGGATTGTAACCGACCTGGAAGAACGCGTCAGGGAACTTTGGGAAAACGAAAAAGGCATTGCGGAGTTTCAGCCGGTTGCGGAAACCGAGTCGGAAGTGCAACTTATCGTTTATGCAGAGGTGTCGCCTTTGAGCGGGAAGGTGGGCACTATCATAAACGAAGACCGGCTTGAGTTCACCCTGGGTCTGAAAATCCTTCTCCTCGCCTCCTTTTTCCTCACAGCATTCCTGATAGTCTTTTTGCTTCTGAGCATCCGGCAGGATCGTATGCTCGTTCTCTCCGAAAGGATCAAGCGTTTCCAGATAGAATTCCTCAAAGGCTACGTAGCCAAACGCGAAGAAATAAATTGGGATCTCTGGAAAAGGGACCTTGGCAGCAGAAAGGAAGAAATCCGGAAAAACATACGAAAAGGGATCGGAAAACTCAAAGATGATCGTGTCAAAGAGGTTGACGCACTCATAGACAAAAGCTGGGATGAGATACTCGACGTAATCGGCGCCCGCATTGAAGCGGCGCCTTCTCAGCAACTGGAAGTGCGGAATCTTGAAGACGTGATCAGGCGCGTGGTAAGCGATAAATCGTTGCTGAGCGCCGTACGTGGTGAAGCCGCCAAATCAGCGATCGAGAGTAGGACAACGGTGCCTGTGGAAGCAGTCGACGAAGC
>JAFGHN010000251.1 GCA_016930115.1 Spirochaetales bacterium
GGCAAGCAGCCCGGCGAGCGTACGGGCGGCCTCCGGCTCACCGTGGGTCACAAAAATCCGTTTTGGTTTTTTACGAATGGCGTTCACCCAATCGAGCAACTCGCGCTGATCGGCGTGTGCCGAGAAACCATGAATGTTCCTGATATCCGCCCTTACGCGGTAATAGGTGCCGAGGATACGGACCTCTTCCTTTCCTCCCTCAAGGATGATCCGGCCAAGGGTGCCCTGCGCCTGATAACCGACAAACAGCACGATGCTCGAGGGTTTGCCGATGTTATGGGCAAGATGGTGTTTTATCCGGCCTCCGGTGCACATGCCGGAAGCTGCGATAATAATGGCCGTCCCGTTTATATGATTGATGGCCTTTGAATCAGAAACGGACTGGACCATCTTCAGGTTGGGCATGGTGAAGGGGGATTGTTGCGCGTGGAGCAGGTCGATCGTCTCGTCGTCGAACAGTTCCCTGTGGTTCCTGAATACCTGCGTCACATTGACCGCCATGGGGCTGTCGACGAACGTCATCAGATGGGGAATCCTGTCGGCAAGGGTGAGGGCGTTCAGGCGGTACAGGAGCTCCTGTGTCCGGCCTATGGCAAAACTCGGAATCACAAGATTTCCGCCCCGTTTTGCGGCGTCGTTGACCGCGTCGGCAAGGAGCGTGTCGATATCCGCGGTGTCTTCGTGCAACCGGTCTCCATAGGTGGATTCCATCACGACCGAATCGGCCTCTTCAAAAACAGTCGGGTCATTGAGAATCGGTTTGTTGTATCTGCCGATATCGCCTGAAAAAAGAAGAATACGGGAGCTTTTCCCTTCACCCAGGCGAAAGCGAACCATCGCCGACCCGAGAATATGTCCCGCGTCAAAAAAGGTGACCTCGATACCGGGCCCGACCGCGACCGGTTCCTCGTAATCATGCGGTACAAATAGATCAAGACAATTCTCGGCGTCTTCAGTGGTATATAACGGAACGACCTCCCGCGGGGGTTCGCGTTTCTCGCGCTCGTGTCTCAAGCGTTTGAAGGCGGCGTCTTCCTCCTGTATGTGCGCCGAGTCGAGCAGTACAATCTTCGCGATTTCAGCGGTGGCGGGTGTGCAATGAATCTCACCTGCAAAACCTTCCCGCACAAGTTTAGGAATAAGACCGCAGTGGTCTAGATGGGCGTGGGTGAGCACCATGCAATCGATGTGAATCGGAGGGAATGGGAAAGGTTCCCAGTTGCGGTACCTGAAATCCCGCTCCTGGTAATATCCGCAGTCAACGAGAACGTTTTTGCCTGAATAACTCAACAGATAGCGGGAACCGGTGACGTTTTGTGCGGCACCAAGAAACTGGATCGTAGCGTCCATACGCACTCCTTTTGGGACGATCTTACCACACCAACCAAAATCAGGCTGTACATTCGGTAGAAATATCAATACATTAATCGCCTACCTTACGGAGTGAAATGTGATCGTCAAACAGCTGATAGTCGGTCCCCTGCTGACCAACTGTTATATAGCCGCGTGCGAAGACACGCTGGAAGGTGTAGTTATCGATCCCGGCGACGACGCGCCGCGCATCCTCGGCGAAATCGAGGCCAACAACTTCACGATTAAATATGTCCTCAACACCCACGCACATTTTGACCACATCGGCGCAAACGAGATAATCCGGAAACGACTCAACGCCCCCCTGGCACTTCACCCGCTGGATATTCCCCTTCTCAAGGAAAAAGGCGGGGCAATGATGTTCGGCCTCGATTCACCTCAGGGATCGGATCCGGATCTCGAGCTTGAGGAAGGAATGGTGCTCAAGTTCGGTACCTGTTCACTGAAAGTCCTGTTGACTCCCGGGCACACGCCGGGGCACGTGAGTTTTTTCGCCGAAGAGGCGAAAGTGCTCTTTGACGGAGACGTGCTCTTTGACGGAGGCATCGGGCGTACGGATCTGCCCGGCGGGAGCATGACTGATATCATGTACAGCATCAACGAAGTATTGTTCAAGCTTCCGGATGAGACCATCGTGTATTCCGGCCATGGCAATCCCACGACCATCGGCCAGGAAAAAGCCACCAATCCATGGCTGGTATAGCGCACGGAAAAAGGTCCGCGCTGCTCGCGTCGGCAATTATCGTGTGCTTGAGCGCCCCCGCTCACGGCAACATCCGAGGAATCGGGCTGTCAGCCTTTCTTGACGGAAGTTGGGTTTTCCCCGTTGGCCTCGCTTTCTATCCGGGAGTGGAGCTTCCGATCCGGTCATTCGACGTAAAAAACAACATGGTCCTCACTCTCGGCGCCGCGGTACCCGGGCAGGTGGCCTATGCAGAGTGGAAGGATGCAGCCGGGGAGGAGCTCTGGTCCTTCACCACCTTTGGAGTGGCAGCTGCGCCGCTTCTTCTGCTCTCCTTTGATGACGGAAACCAGGATAACGATCTTTTCCGGGAGAGGATTGAATTTTCGCTCTCTCCCGGATTGGGTTTCAACTACTACATCTACGCAGGCGATCCGGCGTTTTATGTCAACCGGAAGAAGTTGGAGCTCGGTTTCATAGGATTCGCGGGGACCCGTTTTCATATCGGCCGTTTTGTCGCCCTGCGGTTTGATGCCACCTATTGGGGAAGGTACATCGGAGCAAATATCGCTCTGGGGTTGCAGCTCGCCCTCTGGTAACGCAGCGGTTATTCCAGCTTATCCGTACCGGCGGACAGCAGGTTCGTGTCTTCCCTTGCCATACTCTCGATCAAGCTGTCGAGATCAGACCTGCGGCCGCCGGCGGCGAGATCGGCGAGCAATTTCAGATCTTCCCTGTTTTCGATGCGCCGTAAAAAGGGATACTCCGTCGATAGGGTACGGAATATCGCCGGTATATCGAGGGTATTGAGCGAATCCAGCAGGGCAAACCCTCTACCGGCTCTCGGCGAATGACGTTTCCTGATTTCCGCATCGAGCTCCCGGGAAACCCCGGCCCCGGCGCAGTCCCTCACTATTTCTACCCGTAGATGCTCGAGCAGATGATCATAGGTGTTGCCGGAGCTCTGTATGGTACCCATATTGACGGTGACCAGCGCCTCGCCGTCGCGCGTATAACCCGCGAGAGCGGCGGTGAAGAGATCCTTTTCAATGGTATGCGGCCGCGCCCGTGGGAAGAACTTCGTGGTCTTGAAATCGGCGAGTTGGTCTTGCAGCCGCTTCTTCCGCTTGAGGAGCTCAGGATCGCCCGGATTCTCTTTGAGGGCCTTTTCAACCGCCGGAAGAACTTCATCCTCGATGAGTACGACCGCCTGTGAGAGAGGAATCACCATCCTGTCCGAGAGAAGGATATCTTCCTCCCCCTCCTTTATTTCATACCTGGCGAGGTGATCCTCTCTTGCCTTTTTTTCGCCGGTTTGCTGATGCTGCCCGCCGGTATACTTCAAGAGCGCCTTGCGAAGCGCAGCCGCCACTTTCCTGACAAGCACCGGCCGCGTTTCGGCGGCCTCAAAGAGAGCGGCGCCGCCGAAGAGCACCAGCTGTTGAAGCTTCTGCCGTATCTCGGCCATTTCCGGCGAGTCGGTGATCTGGTCCTTCTGATCGAGACTGACATTCGCGTTATGCAGCGCATCCGTCTGGGTGAGCGCCTCGCGGGCCTGTTTGCCGGCTACACGTACACGTTCCTCGGTATCACGCTTGTCGGTATGGTTTAACAGAAAGAGGGCGGTATCGAGTTTGGTCTTTATCAGGCGGTAGTGATCGTCAAGGTCCTTCAAACCGCCGTACAGGAGGTTACTTGCTTCAATCCGCTCTTCAAGCTCGTGTATTTCGGAAAGCAGAGGGGCGCTGTCGTCTCTCCACGACCCGGGTCTGACGATATCGTTACGCATCGGAATTTTCCTCTTCCGTTTCTTCGTTCTCCGGGGCGTAACTCTCGTCCGGAAGAACGAGGAGGGTCTCGCCGGGATAGAGCGTCTCCCGGCGCTCGACAAGGGAATCGATGAGGTTTGAGAGGGTGCTCCGTCCCTCTTCGTTTCCCTGAACAAGCGGCGTCAGAAAACTGTCCAGCAGCTCTCCGCGTCTGTCTTCCGGCGCCAGGCTCAAGTTCCATGCGAATATAGCCATGCTGTATCTGGTTGAGATGCTTTCGAAAAGCCCCTCCAGCGGTTCTGCGAACTCGGCAATCATGTCCCTGGCCGCCGTGTGTTCCCGCAACGGGTAGGAGCCGCTGCCGTCCCTCAGCAGAAACCTGTTGAGAAACTCATGCACTTCGCGTCTTTTCTTCTTATCTCCGGTGCCCACTGTGACTCCTTCCGTTTATGCCGGCCGGCTCTTCAGCCTAAACCGTCGTGCTATTTCTGTTAAGCCCCGTCTCAAGCCTTGGTGAAACCGGCGTTCCGGAGGCACTTTTCACCCCTCCAGGTATAAGCGGTCAAGAAGCCGCCCATTGCCACGCTGTAATCAAGACAGGCGATCTTTGGGCTGATGACCGCGGGTTCATCGCCGCGAAACCAATAATGCCCGAACAACACAGGCACGTCGTCACGATAACCTGGAAGTTTGTTCACATCTTTCGGCCGGGGGTAGCTGTGCGCGACCTCTCTGTTCTCTCTGAAGGCCAGCTAGCTGTAGGTCCTTTCCCTGCCCTCCATCCACCAGCGCACCCGCATCTGTGAGCGGACATTGCCATCTTTGTCCGTCAGCGTCGCGCCGTCAGGAAGGTCGATCTCGATCCCTTTGAGAAGGTTCTCCAGTGCGGTGTGCTCATCACTTCCGGTTATTCCGGCTGCCTGCAGCAGCTTGTCAGATATGAAGCGACCCCCGTCCGGATAGCCGGCGAGTTTCTCCATCGAGGGGACGTGCCAGGCCGCGTGGACGGCGCGCACATCTCCCAGGTCAAGCCAAAGCGGGAGCGTACGGAACCACCGGAGATACTCAGCCAGTTCGCCGCGATACTCCCTGAATTGATAGAGCGTTTCGATATACTGGTACAGGTTTTTGTCGGTTCTGCGTCTCATCCAGATACCGGGCTCCGCCGGTCGCTCGGTGTGGAAACAGATGGCGTTGTATTCATGGTTGCCCATGATCGCGAGTGCTCGTTTGGATTCAACCATGGCGCGGACTATCTCGAGGGTCTCCCTGATCTCCGGTCCCCTGTCAATGAAATCACCAAGAAAAACGGCGTTCCTTTCGCAATCCGGATGTTTGAAAACACCGCCTTTTCTCACGTATCCGAGCTTTCCAAGGAGTGTTTTCAGCTTCTCAGCGTGGCCGTGGATGTCGCCGATGAAATCGAAAGTCATCGGCAAGCAATCAGAAGATTCCCGCCAGGGGAGTAAACAGCCCGAGGACGATCGTGACGATCCAGGCGAGGATACCGAATCTACCGACCCAACGATGAACGATTCTCAGCTCTTTCTTGTGTGTTTTTCTTTTCAGCAATCCATAGGCTGCGATAATCGCGAGTACGATCAAGGCAAAGGAGGCCGCGGCAAAAATCGAGTGGGCAACCCGCAGATGCACCCCGGTGACAATTTCCACCATAATGACTGCGGTCGCAATTCCCAGTAAGGCAATAACGGCGGAGGACCATTGGAACGCCTTGTGCTGTTTGAGCCAGTTCTTTGACTTGCTCTTCCTGTACTTGGCGATAAGGGCGCCGGTAATCAGACCGGCCCCTGAAAGGCTCATCAGTGCGATATGCACGGGTAGAAGCACCTGCAACCCCAGCTCAGAGCCATTGCTTTGGGCAAAGAGCGGTTGCGAAAGCATCAACAAAAAGATGAAAAACCCGGTAATGATGGTCGCTTTTTTATTCATACGCTGGCAACTCCTCGAAAGTCACTATACTATTTCCAGGTGTCGATTGTGAAGTCAAACGCAAAAACGGCGGTCATCCGCGTTACCGCCGGCATCATCGTGAAAAACCGCCGGGTGCTTCTGGCCAGGCGGCCCCGGTTCAGCGATCTTGCGGGTCTCTGGGAGTTCCCGGGAGGCAAAGTCGAAAACGGGGAGAGCGCAGCGGAATGCCTTGTGCGGGAACTTGCCGAAGAGCTCAGTATCCGAATCGATCCGGGCGACGTGGAGCGCTTTGACGAGTCGTTCTACGAGTATGGGTACAGAAGAATACTCCTCATCGGGATGTCTGTCCGTAAGTACGCCGGCGTTCCGGCTCCTGTGGAACATGCGCAGATCAGATGGGTCGATATCGGCGCTCTGGAATCGGTAGAGCTGGCGCCGGCGGACGTACCGCTGGCGAGACGTCTTGCGGGGGCATACGAGCGGCGCCGGGCGCCGTTGTGAACAGGCTGTCACTCCGATACCGGGAGCTTCACTCTGCGATTGATAAGCCGTTCAAACAGGTGCGCGGGTACCGGGCCGCTGAAGTAGTATCCCTGCATGTACACCGGTTTCATCCTCCGGATCATTTCGGCCTGGTCGCGGTTTTCAACCCCCTCGATCACCACCGTCTTTTTCCGGTTGTACGCCAGAGCCACTATGCTTTCGAGGAACTTGAACTCCTCCGTATCGTTGCAGATATCGGTAAGGAAGGCGCTGTCAATCTTGAGGGTTCTCGCCGGCAGATCCTTCAGGCTGCGCAAGGACGAGCGGCCGGTTCCATAGTTGTCAACCTGGATATCGATTCCTTTTGAGACCAGGCGGCGCATCTTCGATATGAATTTCTCCGGGTCTTTCGTCCACACCGATTCGGATATCTCTATTTTCAATTGATGCGGAGCGATTCCTGACGCGGCATTCAAGGCTTTCAGGATGGTGTCGACCGCCTGTGGATCACTGAGCTCGCGTGCGCTCATATTCACGGTAACATAGATATCCTTGGGCCACCGCTCGAGCTGTCTGAGTACCGTATACAGCGCCCATTTGCCGATATTCACGATAATGCCTTTTTCCTCGGCAAGAGGCAGGAACTCAGACGGCGGGATCATACCCTTCTCCGGGTGATTCCACCGTATGAGCGCCTCGGCGCCCACAATCTCACCGAGATAATCCACGACAGGCTGGTAATAGAGCTCGAACTGCGACTCTATAAAGGCGTTATAGATATTCCCGCCCAGACGGATCTTCTCGAGTGATTTCTCCTGCAATTCAGGGTTAAACAGCAGAAACTCAATCTCCCGCCGTTTTGCCTCGTGCATAGCCGACATTGCGTGCTGAACGAGCAGGACGCGCTCTTCCCCGTCGTTCGGGTACACGGCGATTCCGATGTTGCAGTTGATGAATATCTCGGATCCAAACTTGTCGTAATACGGTTGGGATACGTTTTTCGCAATTCTCGAGGCCACCAGCGCCGCATCGGTTTCGCGGCTGATTTCGGTGAGAATGGCCGCAAACTCCTTTCCTTCAAACCTGAACAGGCTGCCAGAGGGCGCTTCGTCGCCTGCCGGGCCGCCGGCTTCAACAGGTTCGATCTCCTCGGCGATGTCGCTCGGCGCTTCCCCCGGCGCTTCGAATACGTAATCGGAGTCTCTGAGCAGCTCGCTGATCAGCGATTCTTTTATCCGCAAGCCGCTGTTTTCGATCAAGATATCGCCGATCTCGTGACCATAGGTTTGATTTATCCGCGCAAAGTTCTCGAGGCTGATGAAAAGGACCGCCATCCGCGCCTCCGGCCCCCGGCGGCGGTTCTTGGCGATCTCTTTGTCCAACGCCAGATCCAACGATCTTCTGTTTGGAAGGCCGGTCCTTCTATCGTGGTACTCAAGAAGCTGTACCTTGTCTTCAAGCCTGCGGATATAGGAGATGTCTCTGAAGAGTACGAGCGCGCTTGTTACGCTGTCGCCGACGAAATACGGTACGAACTGGATCCCAAACTGTTTGTCGATTCCCCTGTCGCCGGTGTGATGGTACTCGGTATAGGTTTGATTCCCCTGAAGGCACTCGGCAAAATGGAGCTTGAAAACCTCGGCAAACTCCTTTTTTGGAAACAGCTCCATGATCGATTTGCCTTCAACATCTCCGTCGCCGGCCCCGAGCTCACGCTCGAAAGCGGAGTTGTGCATTTCAACCTGACCTTCCGAGTTGATATAGACAAACAGATCGGACGAAAAGCGTGCGGCAAAGGCGAGTTTTTCTTCGGACAGAAGCGAAATCGCAGACCGACCGGCAGCCGGTTCTTCCGGATTTGACATTTCGGGGAACAACTCCTTTTGTTTAACTATAGGCAAGTCGGCGGAAAAATCAAGCGCGGCTGTAGAGTAGTCCGCAGAACTGGCCCGGACGCAGCATCTCCCGGCGGCTCGATAATTGCTCTCGCCACGGGATTGCAGTATTGTATTGTCATGGCCGGCCATTTCAAAGCGCGCGACGAGTTTATATCGGGACTCACCATGACAATAGCCTTTGGCGCGCTCTGGATCTTTTTGGGATCCGGCTTCTGGGTATTCCCCATGGTTTTCGCCGGGATAATCCCTCTCGTCCGTGGCGGATTCCGGTATTTTTCACACCGAAAGCTGCCGGGAAAGAGAAACCAGGAGCTGCTTGAAGAAAAAACGGTGAATATTGAGAGGGCGATACTCTCTGTGGCAAAAGCACAGAAGGGGCGGATAACGCCGGCCCTGGTTGCTTTGAATACCAATGCCAGCCTCGAAGATGCACAGAGTGCGCTGGAAGATATGGTCAAACACGGTTACGCCAGCATGGACGTTAGAGATAACGGCACCGTGGAGTATGTTTTTCAGGAATTCCTCCCGTAAATCCGGGATATCATCCGGGCTCACGCGCTCTGCCCGCGCCGTTGACACTTTGGAAGTCACTTTATATATTTTAAGAAAGAGAACTTCGAGGTTGAGCGTGGCCAAGGAAGCCATATCAACAAACCGCTCGAACGAGCGGAAAAACCATCTGCTCGCCGTGCTGCCAATGGAGGAACGCGAACGTATCCTCCCGCATCTGAAGCCGATACATCTGCCTCTCGGCAAAGCCCTCTATGAATCCGGTGATCATCTTGACCATGTCTATTTCCCTACGACAGCCATCGTGTCGCTGCTCTACATCATGGAGGATGGCGCATCGGCGGAAATCGCCGTCGTAGGAAACGAGGGTATCGTGGGAGTGGCGCTGTTCATGGGTGGTGAGACCATGCCGAACCGCGCGGTGGTCCAGAGCGCCGGCGGTGCCTACCGGCTGCCCGGATCTGTGCTCAAACAGGAGTTCGCCCGCGCCGGTGCTCTGCAGCACCTGTTGCTGCGATATACCCTCGCCATGCTCACCCAGATGGCCCAGACCGCCGTGTGTAACCGCCACCATACTGTGGACCAACAGCTGTGCCGTTGGCTTCTGCTCAGCCTTGACCGTTTACCGGCAAACGAGCTCAGTATGACCCAGGAATTGATCGCCAACATGCTTGGAGTCCGGCGCGAGGGCGTCACCGAGGCTGCCGGCAAGCTGCAGGACGCCGGGCTGATCAGCTACAGCCGGGGCCGTATCGTCGTGCTCGATCGGCCGGGCCTTGAAGCGCGTGTCTGCGAGTGCTACCAGGTGGTGAAGAAGGAGTTCGAGCGGCTGCTCCCGGACGTCATGGCGGAGTGAGATAGCCCGCCGGATGCTACAGTCCTGACAAGACCGAGACCTGCCCAATCCAATCACAAAGCGGAGCATGCCGCGATAATCGCCTTATGTACGGTGGCGCACGGACGCCGTGTGTCTTTTGGTGCATATTTCGGTTAATGAAAGCACTGAGTTCCAAGGGACATTTGAAAAAGCGCGCCGGTGCAGAGAACAACACCGGCACAGAAGCACAGGGTATGAACATACTGCTGGTCTACCCCGAGACCCCCGTGACGTTCTGGAGCATGAAACACGCGGTCGATTTCATCGGTAAAAGATCAGCCGAGCCGCCGCTGGGGCTGATCACCGTCGCCGCGATGCTGCCTGAGAGGTGGGATCGACGTCTGATCGATACGAATGTCACCGATCTCACCGACGATGATGTTCGGTGGGCCGATCTTGTATTCTTAAGCGGTATGGATCTGCACCGTTCATCCTTCGAGCAGATAGCCGCGAGATGCAAACGCTTAGGCGCGACCGTCGTGGGCGGAGGACCGTTCTGCACGATGCATCACGATGAGATCGAGCACGTTGATTACTTCGTGCTGAATGAGGCGGAGATCACCTTGCCTGAGTTTCTCAGCGATTTCAGAGCCGGGCATCCGAAGCGCGTCTACGCTACGGATCGGCATCCAGAGCTCGATTCGACGCCGGCTCCGCAATGGGGGCTTCTGGACATCCAGGCGTATGCGACGATCGATATCCAGTACTCCCGTGGTTGCCCGTTTGACTGCGAGTTCTGCAGCATTACGGCGATGCTTGGACGTAAGTCGCGCTGCAAAGAGACTACGCGGTTTATCGCCGAACTGGAATCTCTCTATCAGCACGGTTGGCGGGGATCAGTGTTCATTGTCGACGACAATTTCATCGGCAATCGACGCAAGCTCAAAGAGGATCTCCTCCCCGCCCTGACTCGCTGGTCCGCGGAACGGGAATACCCGTTCTCCTTCACCACGGAAGTCTCGATCAATCTCGCCGATGACGAGCCGCTGGCGGACGCCATGCTCGCCGCCGGCTTTCGCATGCTGTTTGTGGGCATCGAGACTCCGGA
>JAFGHN010000252.1 GCA_016930115.1 Spirochaetales bacterium
CCAAAATCGTGTTCCTTTTGCGGCAAGAGCGGAGATATAGCGCGTAGGCTTATAGCCGGCCCAGGTGTTTACATCTGTGATGAATGCGTCCAAGTCTGCAAGAAAATTTTGGATGAAGAAAACGAGGTCCTGTCCTCCGAGTTTCTTGACGAAATTCCCACACCCCAGGAAATCAAAAAGTACCTCGATCAATACGTCATAGGCCAGCTTGCCGCAAAAAAGGTGCTCTCGGTGGCCGTATACAACCACTACAAACGCATTTCCCAGCGCGGCAGAGTGGAAGAAGACGTCGAAATCGAAAAATCAAACGTCCTGCTCTTGGGCCCGACCGGCACCGGAAAAACGTTGCTGGCGCGGACGCTTGCGCAAAGGCTGAAAGTCCCCTTCGCCATCGCCGATGCGACCACGCTTACCGAGGCGGGCTATGTAGGTGAAGATGTCGAGAATATCCTTCTGAAGCTTATTCAAAACGCCGGGAACAATATCGCGTCGGCGGAGAGAGGGATCGTTTACATCGATGAAATCGACAAAATATCAAAGAAAGGCGAGAATATTTCAATCACGCGGGATGTTTCCGGCGAGGGAGTCCAACAGGCGCTCTTGAAGATCATCGAGGGCACCGTCGCTTCCGTCCCGCCACAGGGCGGGAGAAAGCATCCGAACCAGGAAATGCTCAAGATAGACACGACGAATATTCTCTTTATCTGCGGCGGGGCTTTTGTCGGGCTCGATAAGATCATCGAATCCAGGGTCCTCAATCATCCGATGGGATTTGGGGCGGATATCAAGGCTACGGCGGATAAGAACCTCGTCGAGCTCTACTCTCAAATCCATCCCGACGATTTGATCAAGTTCGGGCTCATCCCTGAGTTTGTCGGCAGGCTGCCGATACAGGTGCCTTTGGCGGAACTCACCACCGACGACCTGCGGAGGATCATTGTCGAGCCGAAAAACTCAATTATCCGCCAGTACCAGAGCTCCCTCAAGCTAGACAGCGTCGACCTGGTCTTTGAAGAGGAGGCGATAATCGCAATAGCCGAGAAGGCGAAAGCGATGAAGACAGGCGCCCGGGGCTTACGGTCAATCGTGGAGAACATCATGATAGACATCATGTTTGAAATACCGTCCCTCAAAGGGCCCAAGAAAGTCACGGTTACCAGAAAAGTGATCGAGCAATCTGTCAAGCCGGAAATAACGATGCTCAAAAAGAGCGCATGAAACTGAAATCCACGGCCGTCAAAGCCGACCGTATCGAACTCCCGCTCGTCCCCCTCAGGGAGCTTGTCATATTTCCGCACATGGTTGTCCCTTTCTTCGTGGGAAGGCCGAGCTCGATCAATGCGGTGGAGACGGCGATGTCCGGTAACAGGCAGCTTTTCCTGGCCTGCCAGAAGACCGACGCCGATAATCCTTCAGAAAATGATATCCACGTCGCCGGTACGGTGAGCAAAATACTCCAGATGCTGAAGCTGCCTGACGGAACAATACGGGTCCTTGTGGAAGGACAGAACCGCGGATACATCAGAAAATTCACGAAGAAGAAGGACAGCTATTCGGTCAACGTATTGATGATCCCTGAAGCAAAAGAGCTCGATAGCCGGATGTCCGCCCTCATGGACACGGTGCTCTCTACTTTTGGAAAGCTGAAGAAATTCTACAAGAAACTATCGCCTGAAGTCATCACGTCAATAGAGAAAGCCGAGTTCCCGGACAAGCTTGCCGACCTTATCTGTTCCAACCTGCAGATCAAACCTGAGAAAAAGGTGGAAATCCTCGGGATAGGCGAACCGGAACAACGGCTCGAAGCACTTGCGGTGCTGCTTGAAGAGGAACTTGAGGTCATGAGCCTGCAGCACAGGATACAGAGCAAGGTCCGCAGGCGCATCGAAAAATCCCAGAAAGAATACTTCTTGAACGAACAACTGAAAGAAATTCACAAAGAGCTTGGGAAGGAAACCGATGAAGCCGATGAGCTTGAGGAATTAAAGCAGAAAATAGAGGCGCGAAAACCGCCACAGGAAGTGACGGACAAAGCGCTGCGTGAGCTCAAACGCCTTTCAAAGCTCCAGCCAATGTCACCCGAATCCGGGGTTCTGCGAACGTATCTTGAGTGGATCGCCGATCTCCCGTGGTCACAACGAAGGCCGGAAAACAAGGACATCGACAGGGCGGCCGCCATTCTCGATGAAGACCACTTTGACATGAAGAAGGCAAAGGACAGGATACTTGACTTCATCGCGATCCATCAGCTGAAAGAGCGGTTAAAGGGTCCCATTCTCTGTCTTGCAGGCCCGCCGGGCACCGGGAAAACCTCGCTGGGGAAATCGATAGCGAGGGCCCTCGACCGGGAGTTCGTCCGGATCTCCTTGGGAGGCATTCGTGACGAGGCCGAGATACGCGGCCACAGAAAGACATACGTGGGCGCCCTTCCGGGGAAGATCATACAGTCAATGCGGAAAGTCGGCACGGTCAACCCGGTTTTTCTTCTCGACGAAATAGACAAAATCAATTCCGATTTCCGGGGCGACCCGGCGTCGGCACTGCTCGAGGTTCTCGACCCGGAGCAGAACTTCTCTTTCATGGACCACTACCTCGAGCTCCCGTACGATCTTTCGGGTGTCATGTTTATAACAACCGCGAACTCGCTTTACACAATCCCTTACCCCTTGCGGGACAGGATGGAGATTATCGAAATCCCCGGGTATACGGAGTACGAAAAGATAAAAATCGCGACGCAGTTCATCGTCCCAAAGCAATTGGAGGCGAACGGTCTTACCGGGGCACGCGTTAATTTCAGGGTTGAAGCACTCAAGACGATCATTCAGCGGTACACCATGGAATCAGGGGTCAGGAGCCTTGAACGGGAAATCGCGTCGATTATACGGAAAGTGGCAAGAGAGGCGGTGAAGAAAGGTTTCAGGCCGACGGATGGCGAAGCTTCGCCTGAAACGGGCAACGCTACGCGGACCCCCGGCGATGCGTTTTCCGCGACAATTACCTCGAAAAAAGTGGAGAAATACCTCGGCAACAGAAGGTACCAGGATGACCTGGTCTATCACGATAACCGCCCGGGTCTCGCACACGGCCTGGCGTGGACCGAAACCGGCGGGACCTTGCTGCCGATAGAAGTCGCGATCATCGAAGGCCACGGGGACCTTATCCTCACCGGAAGTCTTGGCGATGTAATGAAAGAAAGTGCACGCACGGCCCTCTCGTTTATCCGAGGACACTACCGGAGATTCGCGCTGCATAAAGACTTTCAGAAAGGCATGGATGTTCACATCCATGTACCTGAAGGCGCAATACCAAAGGACGGACCTTCGGCGGGAATCACCATCGCAGCCGCGCTCGTATCGGCTTTCACCGGTATCCCGGTAGCTGCCGGATACGCCATGACCGGAGAAATCACCCTCACCGGAAGACTGCTCGCCATAGGCGGCGTCAAGGAAAAAGTGCTCG